>JANONQ010000543.1:0-7090 GCA_031420935.1 Novosphingobium sp.
GCGGATAACGCCCGCTAAGGCCGGGCAATGGCCAACCCCCCTCGCGAAACTTCTGGAAGCTCCACAACCCCGCGCAGCGGCGAACGCATTGCCAAGCTCCTCGCTCGCGCCGGCATCGCCAGCCGCCGTGAAGTCGAGCGAATGATTGCCGAGGGGCGAGTGAAGATCGGCGGCGAGGTGGTGACCACGCCGGCGACGGTGCTGGAAAACCTGCGCGGCGTCACAGTCGATGACCAGCCGGTGAAGACCGCCGAGGCGGCGCGGCTGTTCGCTTTCAACAAGCCGCCCGGGCTGATCACCGCCGAACGCGATCCGGCCGGGCGCCCGACGATCTATACGGCGCTGATCAACGCGCTGCCCAAGGGCACGCCCCGGCTGGTGCCGGTCGGCCGGCTCGATCTCAGCACCGAGGGGCTGCTGTTGATGACCAACGACGGCGAAATGAAACGGGCGATGGAGCTGCCGTCGTCGGGCATCCCGCGCACTTACCGCGCCCGCACCTACGGCGTGATCAGCCAAGCGCGACTCGAAGAGCTGATCGAGGGCGTCACCATCGACGGCATGCATTACGGCAAGATCGACGCCAACATGGAGCGCAAGACCGGCCGCAACCAGTGGATCGAGCTGACCCTGACCGAAGGCAAAAACCGCGAAGTACGCCGGGTACTGGAACACCTCGACCTCAAGGTCAGCCGCTTGATCCGCACCTCCTACGGCCCCTTCGCGCTGGCCGACCTGCCGCGCGGGGCGGCGGTGGAGATTGCGCAAGTGGCGGTTGAACGGTTCAGGAAGACGCTCAAATCTTCGCCGGAACCGGGCGAGAAACTGCCGCAGTCCGCCGAGGGTGACGGCGTCCAGGCGAAACGCCGGTACTGGCGCAAAACCCCCAACCGGCCGCCGCTGGGCAAGGGGAGGGGCTGAGGTGCTCCGCATCGTCGCGGGTCAGTGGCGCGGGCGCAAGATCGCGACGCCGCTAGGCGAGACTACCCGGCCGACCGCCGACCGCACCCGCGAAACCCTGTTCTCGATGCTTACCAGCCGGCTTGGCAGCTTCGACGGTCTGGCGGTCGCCGACCTGTTCGCCGGCTCCGGCGCGCTCGGGCTGGAGGCGCTGTCGCGCGGCGCGGCAAGCTGCCTGTTCGCCGAGCAGGATGCAGCGGCGATCCGCGCGCTTCGGGCTAATATCGCCAATCTGCGCGTCCAGCCGCAATGCGATGTCCGCGCCGGCTCGGTGATGACGCTGGGTCCGGTGAAGCAGCCGCTCGACCTCATCCTGCTCGATCCGCCCTATGGCAGCGGCGCAGGCAGCGTGGCGCTCGAGCGGCTGGTGCGGCTCGGCTGGATCGCGGCGGGCACCTGGATCAGCCTGGAAACCGCAGCCGATGAGGCACCGGTGCTCAAATCGCTGGAGCGGGAATCGGAACGGCGGGTGGGCAAGGCGCGGCTTACGCTGTTCCGGGCCAAAGCCCTACCCGCATAGGACTATCGCGGCGCAGAAGTCGGGCGGGCCGCCGGCTCCGGCACCCGCCCAAACCATTTTCCGGCGCGACTTACTTCTTCGATCTATGCCGACGCGCCGCACCGCCCTCGCCCGGATTTTGGCAACTGTCCTTCAACTGGGCTGTGCAGACCGGATAGACCTTGTTCATCGCTTCCGCCGGCGGCGGAGTGAGCGCTCCCTTGTATGGGCCGGCCTGATAGCTCGGGTCAACTGGCATCGCGGGCGGAACCTCTGACGCGGCGGTGGACGGATTGGGCGGTGTCTCCGTCGCGGTGCCAGGACCGGGGGGATTGGCCTGAACCACAGTCGGCGGCGGCGAACCAGCCATCTGCGCCTCGATCGAGGCCCAAGCCGCCACGCGCTGCTCAGGCGTCATCGCATAGACCTGCCGGCGTTGCTCGTCGGTAAGCGCCAACCAACCGGTCGCCTGATTAGTCGGCAGTGTCCAGTAGTAGACCCGGTAATCATAGGGCCAGGCAGCATAGGCAGAGCGCTGTTCTGCGGTCCACGCATCAAACATCGCTTGCTGCTCAGGGGTCAGGGCATAAATCCGGCCTTCGTCGGTTATAACCGTCCCGGCGGGCGGCACTTGAGCTGTAAGAACGGCGGGAGCGGCGAGAAGGGCCATGAATCCCGCGCCGGCAAGAAGCGTGCTGCGCATTATGGTTCTCCATATTTCGACTGGTATGTGCCGCATGATAACCCGCGTGCGGAGCGATTGTTCCGCAGGATACTCAAGCGCGCTTGCGCCGCGACTGGCCGTTCCCTAGCTGTTCGCCAATGAATGACGCCGAATCCTTTGCCTCGGATCCCCTGCTGGCGGGCCTCAACCTGCCGCAGCGCGAAGCGGTGCTCACCACTGAAGGCCCGGTGCTGATGCTGGCAGGGGCCGGTACCGGCAAGACTGCAGCGCTGACGGCGCGGCTCGCCCATCTGGTCCGTTCCCGCCGCGCCTGGCCGAGCGAAATCCTGTGTGTCACCTTCACCAACAAGGCGGCGCGGGAAATGCGTGAGCGCGTCGGCCTGCTGATCGGCGCAGCGGTGGAGGGGATGCCCTGGCTTGGCACCTTCCATTCGGTTGGCGCAAAGCTGCTGCGCCGTCATGCCGAGCTGGTCGGCTTGCAATCCAATTTCACCATCATCGATACCGACGACCAGCTGCGCCTGCTGAAGCAGCTGATCCGGGCGAACGATCTCGACGAGAAGCGCTGGCCCGCCCGCCAGCTCGCCGGGCTGATCGATCGCTGGAAGAACCGCGGACTCGGGCCCGCCGACCTCGATGCGGTGGAGAACGAGGCCTATGCAAACGGCCGCGGCCAGCAGTTCTACCGGCTCTATCAGGACCGCCTGAAGGCGCTGAACGCCTGCGATTTCGGCGATCTGCTGATGCACGTTCTGGTGATCTTCCGCAGCCACCGCGAGGTACTCGAGCAATACCAGAATCGCTTCAAATATATCCTGGTCGACGAATATCAGGACACCAACCAGGTCCAGTACCTGTGGCTGCGCCTGCTGGCCCAGACCCGCAAGAACATCTGCGTGGTGGGCGACGACGACCAGTCGATCTACAGCTGGCGCGGGGCGGAAGTTGCCAATATCCTGCGCTTCGAGAAGGATTTTCCTGGCACCAAGGTGATCCGCCTCGAACAGAATTACCGCTCGACCCCCGATATTCTCGGCGCCGCCTCCGGCCTGATCGGCGCCAACAGCGAACGGCTCGGAAAGCTGCTGTGGACGACACGCAGCGGCGGCGACAAACTGCGGGTGATCGGCGTGTGGGACGGGCCGGAAGAAGCGCGCCGGGTCGGCGAGGAGATCGAGCGGCTGGAGCGCGAGGGCGCTTCGCTCGATACTATGGCGATCCTGGTGCGCGCCCAGTTCCAGACCCGCGAATTCGAAGACCGTTTCATTGCCATCGGCCTCAAATACCGGATCATCGGCGGCTTCCGGTTTTACGAGCGCGCTGAAATCCGCGACGCGCTAGCCTATCTGCGGGTCGTCGCCCAGCCGTCCGACGACCTCGCCTTCGAGCGCATTTACAATGCCCCCAAGCGCGGGCTTGGCGACAAGACGCTGGAAAAGATGCACCGCCATGCCCGGGCGCGGGGAATTCCGCTCGCCGCCGCCGCGCTGGATATCGTCGATACCGACGAGCTGCCGGCGCGCGCGCGCAACACCCTGCTGGCGCTGATGCGTGATTTCGCCCGCTGGCGCGATTTGGCAAAAACCGCCTCCCCGGCCGAACTCGCCCGCATCCTGCTCGACGAATCGGGCTACACCGCCGCGCTGCAGGCCGAACGCAGCGCCGAAAGCGGGGGCCGGCTGGAAAACCTCACCGAGCTCGTCCGCGCCATGGAAGAATACGAGACGCTCGGCGACTTCCTCGAACACGTCAGCCTAGTGATGGACAATGACGCCGCCAGCAGCGACGAGAAAGTCACGATCATGACCATCCATGCCGCCAAGGGGCTGGAATTCGACCACGTTTTCCTGGTCGGCTGGGAGGAAGGCGTGTTCCCTTCACAACGCGCGATGGATGAAGGCGGGCTGGCCAGCCTCGAGGAAGAGCGCCGCCTCGCCTATGTCGCGATCACCCGGGCGAAGCGGCGCTGCACCATCCTGCACGCCGCCAACCGGCGCATCTATGGCCAGTGGACCAGCTCGATCCCTTCGCGCTTCGTTGCCGAACTGCCGGCGGCGCATGTCGATCAGGAAACCACGTTGTCGGGCGGCGCCTCGCTGTGGCGGGCGAACTGGTCGGAGCGCGCCGATCCCTTCGCCGATGTTGCCCGCGACCGGCCTGACCGCGCGCAATCGCGCGGCCCTGGTTGGCAGCGGGCAGCAGCGACGAACTTCGACCCGGCCCCGCGCCGTATCGCCGAACCGACCCGCAGCGCCGCTAGCTTCGCCGCAAAGCCGAGGGGAGATATCGGCGTGGGCGCGCGGGTGTTCCATGACAAGTTCGGCTACGGGGTTGTCGCCGCGCAGGAAGGCAACAAGCTCGAAATCGATTTCGAGACTGCCGGCAGGAAGCGGGTAATCGATAGTTTTGTTAAACCGGGGGAATGATCCTCCCGACACGGAAAAGAGCCTAGAGCGCCGACACCCCAAGGAAGCCCGGGACCGGACCGTTCCATTCGCCCTCGTCCGCCGGTTCCGCTGCGGGTTGGCGGCGGGGGGTGCGTTTGGGTTCGGCGCGGGGTACCCCCTCACGGGGTTTGTCCTCACGCGGCGGGCGAGCTTCGCGCGGAGGGCGAGTTTCGCGCGGCTCGCGCGCTTCTCGTGGTTCGCGCGTTTCACGGGCCGGGCGCGGTTGGCGGGCTTCGCGCGCTTCGACCGGCTGCTCGTCGCGCGGCTTGCGGGGCGTGCGGGCTGGGCGCGCGGCGCGGGCGGGCCGCTCGTCACGCGCCGGACGATCTTCCGGCGGGGCACCGTCCAGCTCGTAGACCGGAATCTTGCCGCCGGTCAGCTTCTCGACATTGTCGATCGCTTCGGCGTCTTCCGGCGTGACGAAGGTGAAGGCCCGGCCCTTTGCTCCGGCGCGGCCGGTGCGGCCGATACGGTGGACATAGTCGTCAGGGTGCCAGGGCGTATCGAAATTGAAGATGTGGCTGACGCCCTTGATGTCTAGGCCGCGCGCGGCGACGTCGCTGGCGCACAGGATGTTGATCTTGCCGGCCTTGAACCGGTCAAGCTCGGCAATCCGCGCCGGCTGTTCCATGTCGCCGTGGATTTCGCCGGCGGAAAAACCGCTCTGCTGCAGGCTCTTGGCCAGTTCGCGCACCGTCGTCTTGCGGTTGCAGAAGACGATCGCGGTGGTGACGTTATCGGTGCGCAGCAGCTGGCGCAGCACCTCGCGCTTGTCCCGGCTGGTGACGGCTACTTTGTGCTGAACAATGTTGAGGTTCGAGCTGGCGGGGCGCGAGACTTCGATATATTTCGGGTTGGAGAGGAACTTGTCGGCCAGCTTCTTGATCGGCGGCGGCATGGTCGCGGAAAACAGCAGGGTCTGGCGGTTGGGCGGCAGCTTGGAACAGATCGTCTCGATATCGGGGATAAAGCCCATGTCGAGCATGCGGTCGGCCTCATCGATCACCAGCAGGCTGCAGCCGGTCAGCAGGATCTTGCCGCGCTCGAACAAATCCATCAGCCGGCCAGGCGTGGCAATCAGCACATCGACGCCGTCTTTTAGCGCCTTGACCTGATCGCCCATCTGCACGCCGCCGATCAGCAGCGCCATCTTGAGGTCATGGTTCTTGCCATATTTCTCGAAGTTCTCGGCGACCTGCGCCGCCAGCTCGCGGGTTGGTTCGAGAATCAGCGAACGCGGCATCAGCGCGCGGCGGCGGCCGTGGGCCAGAATGTCGATCATCGGCAGCACGAAGCCGGCGGTCTTGCCGGTGCCGGTCTGGGCAATGCCGATGATGTCGCGCATCATCAGCACAGACGGGATCGCCTGCGCCTGGATCGGGGTCGGTGTGTCGTAACCGGCTTCAGTAACCGATTGCAGCAATTCGTCTGACAGGCCGAGATCGGCAAATTTCATAGGCTTGGGTGTTTTTCCGGAAAGTAATGGCAGCTGGCCGTTGCCGGCCTGCCGTTCGCATCGCCCGGGTTTGCCCGGGAAAGCTGGCGCGCCCTAGCCGCAATGTCGCGGCAAAGTCAAGGAAATGCCGCCTCGTCCGATCCCGGCTTACTCATTCGGTTCGATGATCTGCCGGATGCGCGATAGCCGGCAATTAGCGCCGCTGCGCGAGCGCAGCGTATCGCGCTTGACGCACATCTGTCCGTCGGAATTGCGCTCAACGTAGAAGCCCGAATAAAAATCGCGTGCACTGCAGGCCCGCTCAAGCGCCGCGCTGACAATTCGGCGATCGCGCATGAACAGGATCAGCCGATCGTCGCCGCTCACTTGCACCCCGGCTATCCCGGAGATCGGCAGGCAGCGGCCGATGTCGCGCTCGTGGGTGCGCGTCGGCGGCATCCGGCCCGGCATGTCGACCAGCATGTTCGGCGGCGGGGGCGCGGAACGCGGCGTTACGCGGATGGTCACGCGCTGCTCAATGCGAACCTGATTCTCCGCAGGCACCTGGAAACTTTGCGAAAACGTCTGAAAGACCATGCTCCCGGCAGGATCGAATGCGGGCGCTGCAGAATCCACGGGCAGTGTCAGCCGGCTCGGCACTGTCTCCGCGACCGGCAATTCAATCACCTCACCGCCAGCGTCAACCGCCCCGGCAGCGGGCAGCAGCATCGCTAATGGGGCAAGCAAGGCGGAAACAAAACTCATCGTTTAGTCTGCTTACTCACCGACACGTCCCGCTCTTGGAAGTCAAACACATGTCGACCCGCATAGCCCATCCGCTTGAACCACCGCTTAACCCCAGGCTTACTGGATGCAAGCTCCGGCAGATTGTGGCATAGGGACGGGCATGACCGACATCGCAACCTTTCTCGAACAAGCCGCCGCGCTGCTGGGTCCGCGCGGGCTTACCCAGGACGCCGATCTGATCACGCCCTGGCTGACCGACTGGCGCGGGCGCTATACCGGCCGCGCCTGTGCGATGGCTTCGCCGGCCAGCACCGAGG
>JANONQ010000544.1:0-1553 GCA_031420935.1 Novosphingobium sp.
ACAACAGCGTGCCCGACCGCATCATAATTCAAGGCATCAGCAGGTGTGTAACCTATGGCCTCGATGGTGAAAGGCGCGCCGATCACCACTGGATAATCCGCTGCCGGCCCACTGCGGGCGATGGGCTCAAGCGCCGCCTCATCGCCGTGGCCACCGCCAATGCAACCAGAAACAAGGACAAGCACCGCGAGCGGCAGCACCTGGTTAACGGGCAATTTCATCTGCAAGCAACCCCACGGATAACGCGTAGTAGTTCGAGCAGTTATATTGCAGGATAACCCTATAATTCCCGGTTAAAAGGAACGCTGGCGTACCCGGTCCATCGGGTTCGAACAGCGCCGCCAGGGTTGTATCGCTGATCGTCCGCTGGGGCACGACGCCGAGTCCGCGCCATTCGGACACCGGTTTCCAAACGGAATGCCGCGCATGCACCCGCCCGCAGGTCGGCGATTGCGCACGGGCCATAACCGCCATGCGGTTGAGGCTGTCGGGTATTGTCGCCCGTACCCCCCACGGTTCGCCCGTCCGCCAGCCGGCATCGCGAAAATAGTTGGCGATCGAGGCGAGGGTGTCGGTACGGCTTGACCAGATGTCGCGCATGCCGTCGCCATCGGCATCGACCGCGGTGCGCAGGTAGACGCTCGGCAGGAATTGCGGATTACCGAAGGCCCCGGCCCAGCTGCCCAGCATCCGCGCGCGCGGCACGCCCCGGTCGGCCATCTTGAGCAGCGCGATGAATTCGCCGGCAAATAGCTCACGCCGGCGGCCTTCATAGGCCAGTGTCGCCAGCGAGCGGGCAAGGTCGAAATTGCCGGTGTAGCTGCCGTAATTGGTTTCATGCCCCCAGATCGCGAGCATGATGCTGGCGGGAACGCCATATTGGCGCTCGATCGCCGCGGCGGTGCCGGCCATCTGATTATACATGCTGCGCCCGCCCTGAATCCGGGCGGCATCGACATGTTCGCGAAGATAAGGCGCGACCGGCGGGGGCACCGGCGACGTGCCGGGCTGCGCACGGTCGAGTTCGATCACGCGCCAGTTTATCGAAAGCCCCTGGGTCATCCGCAGGATCGTCGCCTCGCTCACCCCTTCAGCGCGAGCCCTGGCGGCGAGCAATTGCAGGTAGCCCTGAAAGCCCGCCTCAGAGCTGGTCTGGGCGCGGAGAGCCGGTTGCGGGCTGGCCGCGGCACATGCGAACAGGACAGCCATCCACAGGCGGCGCAAGCGGTTCATCGGGGAGGTTTTCGCACAGGCTCAACAATTTGGAAATGGCCGGGCAGACAAATTTCAACCACTTCGACCGATCGATCCGGCAACATGCCCGACGACGCCCGTGTTGCCCATGCTTGCATCAGCCGCGTTGGCGCTGCGGGCGACACCCTGATCAAGCAATGCCTCCGAAAGTTCAAACACGGGTGACAAACGGCCCGCATCGCGCTAGCCGCATCTCGCCGTGCGCATGGGGACAGGTGGCCGAGTGGTTTAAGGCAGCGGTCTTGAAAACCGCCGTGGGTGCAAGCTCACCGTGGGTTCGAATCCCACCCTGTCCGCCA
>JANONQ010000545.1:0-11315 GCA_031420935.1 Novosphingobium sp.
GCGGCCCCTTGTAGTTCACCTTTGCAGCGATTTGGGCGAGCGCCTCATCCACGGTCAGCTTGCCTGGCCTGCGCGGCTTGCGCAGGACGATACAGTCGCCGGTCTCGATAACCTCGAGTTCGCTTCCCTGAAGCCAGCCCAACCGATCCCGCACATCCTTGGGGATGACCACCTGGCCCTTGGCCGAAAGCTTCGTTTGCGCGGTCATACTGGTAAGATACGTCTTACCGCAGCAACCGTCAACCAGCCGCCTCCGCCAGCAATATCTCCGCCAGCCCCTGCGGCCGCGTGTTCATGACCTGATGGCCCGCGTCGATCCTGACGATGCGGTCGCTATGCAATTGCAAGGCAAAGCGTTCCTGCCAGATTGGCGGCAGGCACATGTCCTGCAGGCACAACACATAGCTCGACGGGATCGCGGGGAGGTGATCGAAGCGCCAGTCGCGTTGGAAATAGGAGCTCGGCGGCCACTTGTCCTTGCGCAGCCTGGCAAGGAAGGCTTCGGCGGCCGGCTCGTCCATGTCGTTGCAGAACATCGTGCGATAACGGTCTTCGAGCACGGTTGTTTCCGGATCGACCGGCCAACCCACTTCTTCTTCATTGTCGCCGTGCAGGCCATTGCCCATCTTCGCGATCGTGGACTTGCCCTGCTCCGGCGCGAGGCAGGTAACGAAAATCAGCTTGCGGATCAGGCCCGGCGGCGCGAACTCGGCCATCAGCGGCATGGTAGTGCCAGCCTGCGAGTGGCCGACGAGCACGACATCGCGCAGATCCGCCGCTTCGATATCGGCGACGAGTTCGCGGGCGATATCGGCAAAAACAATGGTGGACGTATCGCGCGCACGCTTGGCCCCGCAGCCCGGTACATCGAGCGCCAAAAAGCGCACCGCGCCGCCCGGCGCCGCTGAGGACTGGGCCTGCATCGCCGCAATCGTCTCGTCCCACACCCAGCTGCCCTGACCGCCGCCGTGGAGGAAGGCAAAGTCAGTCATCGGCTGTTCCTCCCAGGTCGTGATCCAGGTCTCTGGCCACTTTCGGCGTGGCCAGCAGCGCGTCGATCTTGCCGGCGACATCGAAGCTTTCATCGCCGACGAACTTCAACTTCGCTGCATATCTGAGCTTGAGCCGTCCTGCCACTTCGCGCTGGAAATAGGCCGTATTGGTCCGCAGCGCTTTCAGCACCGCCTCCTCGTCCGCGCCGAGCAGGGGCTTCACAAAGACCATGGCATGTCGCAAATCGGGCGACATCCGCACCTCGGTGACCGAAACCGTATGCGCCGCCAGCACCTCGTCGTGCGCCTCTCCGCGCATCAATAGCTCGGACAGCACATGCCGCACCTGCTCACCGACCTTGAGCAGACGGACGCTGCGGGTTTCAGGAGTGGACTGGGGGCGGGGCATGATCTTAACCTTCGTCCATCTTGGCCAAAATCCGCTTTATCGAACGCAGGTTCCGCGCCGTTCCTCGCCGATTCAGTCGTCGCTCGATGAAAGCACCGACCAGCTTGCTCTCGGCGACGCCCGCCACATAGTCGATATGCAGCGCACGGTCACCCAGGGCGATGCGTTCAGGTCCGGCCCGGTCGGACTGGAGTTTATCGAAGCCTGCCGAGTCCACCGGCCCGTCCAGGAACAGCGTGTGAACGAAGTTTTCCTGCCCATCTGCCGCGAAGGGATTTTCTGCAATCGCCCGGGCCATCGCATCGCGCGAGCGGACCAGCGCCACGCTGCTCATGCCGAACCGCTCATGCATCATCAGGCCAAGCTTTTCCTCAAGCCCTTCGTCAGGACGTTCGGCATGATCGAACAGCACATTGCCGCTGGCGACCACGGTTTGGACATTGGCGAACCCCTCACCCTCGAAAGCCGCGCGCAGGTCGGCCATGGCCAGCCGGTTGCCGCCGACATTGATCGAGCCGAACAGGGCGACGTAGCGGGGCATTGCACAGATCCTCCCCCAACCCCTCCCGCAGGCGGGGGAGGGGAGGTTGCAGATGATGAGCCTTAAAGTGTCCGCTCGCGCATCTCGACCTCAAAGGTCTCCAGCACGTCGCCCGCCTTGATATCGTTGGTATCCTGCAACACAACGCCGCATTCCTGCCCGGCGCGCACCTCGGCGGTATCGTCCTTGAACCGCCGTAGCGAGGCGACGGTGGTCTTCGAAACGATAACATCGTCGCGGGTAATGCGGGCGTGAATGCCCTTGCGGATATAGCCGTCGGTGACCAGCAGTCCGGCCGCCTTGTCGTGCTTGCCGGCCGGGAAGATTTCCTTGATGTCGGCACGGCCAACCACGGTTTCGATCCGTTCCGGTCCCCATTGGCCAGCCATTTCCTTGGCGACGTCCTCGGTCAGTTGGTAGATCACGTCGAAATATTTCATCCGCACCTTCTGGCGTTCGATCATTTCGCGCGCCTTGGCGTTGGGCCGGACGTTGAAGCCGATGATCGGTGCGCCGGAAGCATGCGCCAGCATCACATCGCTCTCGGTAATCGCGCCGACGCCGGCATGCAGCACCCGCACCTTAATTTCCTCGTTAGAAATCTTGTTGAGCGCATTGACGATCGCCTCGGTGGATCCCTGGACATCGGCCTTGATGACCACCGCATATTCGATGACATTCTGCTTGGCCTGCATCGCCGAAAACATGTTCTCGATGCTCGCCGGGGCCGAAGTGGTACGCCTGGCGGTCGCCTGTTCATGACGGTAGCTCGCGACCTCGCGCGCGCGGGCTTCGCTGTCGACCACAGTGAGCGTATCGCCGGCCATTGGAACGCCGCCAAGGCCGAGCACTTCAACCGGCAGCGAAGGCGGTGCCTCCTTGATCTGACGGCCCTTGTCATCGACCATCGCACGGACGCGGCCCGACTGAGTGCCGACGACGAAGATGTCACCCACTTTCAACGTGCCGCGATTGATCAGCACCGTCGCCAACGGGCCCTTGCCCTTGTCGAGCCTGGCCTCGATCACTGCCGCAACCGCCGAACGGTCCGGGTTTGATTGTAACTCCAACAACTCCGCTTGCAGCAAAATCTTCTCGATCAGTGCATCGAGGCCGTGGCCGGTCTTGGCCGAAACTTCGACATCCTGCACGTCGCCCGACATCTCCTCGACGACGATCTCGTGTTCCAGCAGCCGTTCGCGGATCTTCTGCGCATTGGCTTCCGGCTTGTCGATCTTGTTGATCGCAACGATCATCGGCACGCCGGCCGCCTTGGTGTGGCGGATCGCCTCGATCGTCTGCGGCATCAGCCCGTCGTCGGCCGCCACCACCAGCACAACGATATCGGTGACATTGGCGCCGCGCATGCGCATTTCGGTGAACGCTTCATGGCCCGGCGTATCGAGGAAGGTGATGAGATCGCCCCCCTTGGTCTTGATCTGATAGGCGCCGATATGCTGGGTGATGCCGCCCGCCTCGCCGCGCACCACATCGGTGCCGCGCAGCGCGTCGAGGAGCGATGTCTTGCCGTGATCGACATGTCCCATGATCGTGACCACCGGCGGGCGCGGCTTCAGCGTACCGGCCTCATCGACATCGGACGTGGTATCGATATCGACATCGCTTTCCGACACGCGCTGGATGTTGTGGCCGAATTCCTCGACCAGCAGTTCGGCCGTGTCCTGGTCGATGACGTCGTTGCTCGTGACCGGCATGCCCATCTTGAACAGCGCCCTCACCAGATCGGAGCCCTTTTCGGCCATCCGGTTGGCGAGTTCCTGCACGGTGATCGCCTCGGGCACGACGACATCGCGCACCTGCTTTTCGCGCGACTGCTGCTGGCCGGCGAAATGGGCGCGCCGCTCCTTTTCACGCGCGCGCTTGAGCGCAGCGAGACTGCGGGCGCGGGCGCCCTCATCTTCGTTGAGCGCCTTGCTTACGGTCAGCTTGCCCGACTGGCGGCGGCTTTCACCGGCTTTGTCGCGCGGATGGGCAACCTTCTTGGCCGGCTCGGGTCGTTTGGCCGAAGCGACCGGGGCGAAGCGGCGCGGCGGAGGAATCGCGCTGCGCTCCTCTGGTGCCTGGGTAGTCTCCGTCTCGGACGTCTCGGCAGGCGATGGCGCGATCTCCGCCGCCGGTTCCGGTGCTGGCGCGGCTGCGATAATCGGCTGGTCGGATGGCACGACCTCGCCGCGGTCCATGGCGTCCGCCTGGTCGGTGCCAAGACCGGCCTTCCGGGCCCTCGCTTCCAATTCCCTGCGGCTCGCAGCCTCCCCGGAATTAAGCCGTGCTTCCTCTGCCTCGCGCAACAGGCGGGACTGAAGTTCCTGCCGGGTTTCGGCGGATGGCGCGGGCGCGGGGCGGGCTACCGGGCGGGGAGCCTCGGCGACAGGAGCCGGAGCGGGCACAGGCTGCGGCGCAGCGGCTTCGGGCGAGCCGGGCTTGCCGATCAGCTTGCGCCGCTTGACCTCGACCACCACCTTGTTGGTGCGGCCGTGGCTGAAGGTCTGCTTGACCTCGCCCGCTTCGACCGAGCGCTTCAGCCCCAGCGGCTTGCGGCCCAAAGTCGGTTTATTTTCGGTCTCGCTCATTGCTTCAGTACGCCCTTCGATCTCAATTTGTCGTCGCAGCCAGCGGCTCGGCAACATCTGCCGTCCGCTCGCTCAGTTCTGTAACGGTCGCATCGGTCTGCCCCAGAAAATGCAGCAGGCGCTGCAACGGGGCGACGACCCTCTCGGCCGCCGCGGAATCGGTCAGCGCCAGGTGGACGACATTGTCGCGGCCCAATGCCACAGACAGAGCCGCGCGGTCCAGTGGCAAGCGCATGCCTTTGATCCCGCTACCTTCCGCTTCCTTGCCAACCCGCCAGGCCTGATCGAGTTTGCGCGAGCCATCTTCGCTGGCAT
Organism: Novosphingobium sp.; assembly: GCA_031420935.1. GTDB lineage: Bacteria > Pseudomonadota > Alphaproteobacteria > Sphingomonadales > Sphingomonadaceae > Novosphingobium. The sequence continues at coordinate 4,849 of JANONQ010000545.1, forward strand.
CTGCCGCGTGGGCGAGCCAAACTACCTTGCCAGCCCGCGCATTCTCGGCAATCCGGTCCGAGCCCATCAGCAATTGACTGGCCTTCAGAGAGAGGCCCAGCCTGTCAGTCAGGGCGCGGGTTAACGCCAGCTCAATGCGTTCGGGCAAATCCTCGGGGATCGTTAGTGCCGCGCCCTTGAACGCCCTCGCCAACGCGCCCTTCAACTGGCCCTTCGCCAGTGCTTTTTCAAGCGCTGCCCGGTCAACCCCGATCCACGCACCACGTCCCGGCGCACGGGCCTGAACATCGGGCAGCACGTCACCCTCGGGCGAAATAGCCAGCCGCAGCAGGGCATCGCGCCCGCCGTGTTCGCCGGACAAGATGCAGCGGCGTTCCGGCACGCTGTCACCACGCGCCGGCCGGTCTGCAGAGCTGTCGGAGCCTAGGCGCTCATTGCGAGGAATCCGCATTGGCGGCCTCCTCGTTGCCGGGTCCGCTGACGTCTTCGTCTTCGAACCAGTGGGCGCGCGCGGCCATGATGATCTCGTTGCCCTGCTCTTCGTTCAGGTTGTACTGGCCGAGCACACCGCCCTTGTCTTCTTCACGGCGGTTGTCGCGGCGCGGCGGGGCGGAGCCATCGCGGCGGCGTTGTTCGACGCGCTTTTTGGCGATCAGTTCGTCGGTGGCGAGATCGGCGAGATCGTCGAGCGTTTTGATCCCGGCTTTGCCGAGCGTCACCAGCATTGCTTCGGTAAGATGCGGTATCTCGGCGATCGCATCCTCGACGCCAAGCGAACGGCGCAGTTCGCGCGCAGCTTCCTCGCGCCGCTCCAGCGCTTCCCGGGCGCGGCTCTGCAGCTCTTCGCCCAGTTCCTCGTCGAAACCTTCGATCGCGGCGATTTCGGACAGTTCGATATAGGCGACTTCCTCAAGCTCGGTGAAGCCCTCGGCGACCAGCAGCTGCGACAGTGTCTCGTCGACATCGAGCTCTTCTTCGAACATCTTCGAGCGCTCGGAAAATTCGCGCTGGCGCTTTTCAGAGGACTCCGCCTCGGTCAGAATGTCGATCTGGCTGCCGGTGAGCTGGCTGGCGAGCCGCACGTTCTGTCCGCGCCGGCCGATGGCGAGCGACAGCTGATCGTCGGGCACCACCACTTCGATGCGGCTTTCCTCCTCGTCGATGACGACGCGGCTGACGGTGGCCGGCTGCAGCGCGTTGACGACGAAGGTCGCGGTGTCTTCGCTCCAGGGGATGATGTCGATCTTCTCGCCCTGCAACTCCTGCACCACCGCCTGCACCCGGCTGCCCTTCATGCCGACACAGGCGCCGACTGGATCGATCGAGCTGTCGCGGCTGATCACGCCGATCTTGGCGCGGCTGCCCGGATCGCGGGCGGCGGCCTTTATTTCGATAATATTGTCATATATTTCCGGCACTTCCTGCGCAAACAGCATTTTCATGAATTCGGGATGGGCGCGGCTGAGGAAAATCTGCGGTCCGCGGTTCTGCCGCTCCACCTTCATGATATAGGCGCGCACGCGCTCGCCGACCCGGGCGGCTTCGCGGGGGATCTGCTGATCGCGGCGAATCACGCCCTCGGCGCGGCCAAGGTTGACGATGACATGGCCGAATTCGACCGATTTGATCACCCCGGTGATGATTTCGCCGGCGCGGTCCTTGAATTCTTCGAACTGGCGGTCGCGCTCGGCATCGCGGACCTTCTGGAAAATCACCTGCTTGGCCGACTGCGCATCGATGCGCCCGAGATCGACGGCGGGCAGCGGATCGACGATGAAATCGCCGATCTTGGCGCCGGACTGAAGCTTTTCGGCAGCCTTGATGTCGACCTGCTTGAAGTAGTCCTCGACCTCCTCGACTACTTCGACGACCCGCCACAGGCGCAAGTCGCCGGTTCGCGGGTCGAGCTTGGCGCGGATATCGTTCTCCGCACCATAGCGATTGCGCGCGCTCTTCTGGATTGCCTCTTCCATCGCCTCGATGACGATCGACCTGTCGATCATCTTCTCGGTCGCCACCGAAGTGGCGATTGCGAGCAGTTCGGCGCGGTTGGCGGAAATTGGACTGGCCATTTCAGTCTTCCTGTTGTTCGAGCATCTCGTCGGCGAGATTATCGTCGGCGGGGCTCTCTACTTCCTCAACTCCGGAAGTGTCGAGCGGGCGGGTGGCGGCAATCAGCCGGTCGGTCAATACCAGCTTGGCGGAATGAATATCGGAAAATGCAAAGGTGACGTGGCCGGATTTCTTGTCGTAGAGCGTGACCCACTCGCCATCGATCCCGGCCCCAACTGCGATGCCGATAAGATCGCCCTGCACGGTCTTGCGGTTTCCGTCTACCGGGCTGAGCAGCGTCACCCGCGCTTCGTGCCCGGCCCAATTGGCGAAGTCTTTCGCCCGGGTCAGCGGCCGGTCGATGCCCGGCGAGCTGACTTCGAGCCGGTACGCGCCCGGAATGACGTCTTCGCCCGCCGCTTCCAAATCGTCGAGGCGGTCGGAAATACGGCGCGACAGCGCGGCGCAATCGTCGATCACCAACTGGCCGGTTTCGGGCCGCTCGGCCATGATCTGCAGCGCGCGTTCCTCGCCGTCGCCGGCCTCGCTCTTGCCGAAGATCTTCACGCGCACGAGATCGAAGCCGAGGGCCTGCGCCTCTGGCTCGACAATCTCGGTAATGCGCGCAATATCAGCCATGCTTGCTCCGTTGCCCGCACATTTGCGACAACGGCGTTTCGCGCCGGGCCCTTGCGGAGCCGGCCCGGACGTTGCTGACAATGTCGGGATTGACCGCCCATTAGGCGCACGCCGACTAAAACGCAAGAGCCTTGCGCCACCCGCCACTTGCCCTAAATGCGCGCCATGCGCAGCCTTGACGATATTCGCGAGGAGTATGAGTTTCTCGACGCCGACGACCGCTATCGCTTGCTGATCGAACTGGGGCGTGAGCTCGATTCCATGCCCGCCGCGCTCAAGACTGATGCTACGCTGGTGCGCGGCTGTTCCGCCAGCGTCTGGGTTTACCCCACGCAACCCGAAGAGGGCCAGCTGCATTTCCTCGCCGATAGCAATGCCGCGATCACCAAGGGTATCGTCGCGCTGGTGATCGCAGCGGTTCAAGACAAGCCGGCAGGCGAGGTCGCCGCGACCGACATCGCCGCCCTGCTCGAACCCTTTGCGCTCAAGAACCAGCTCTCCTCCAACCGCACCCAGGGCGTGCCGAACATGATCGCGCTGATCCGCGAAACCGCGCGGCGCTATGTCGAAACCTGAGAGCGGTTGAACCGGGGCATTTATCTCGTCGGCGGTCTGGCCGCGCTCGGCCTCGGAATTATCGGCGTAGCCCTGCCGATCATGCCTACCGTGCCCTTCCTGTTGCTGGCCGCCTTCTGCTTTGCGCGCAGCCGCCCCGACTGGGAACAGAAGCTGCTCGATCATCCGCGCTACGGCCCATCCTTGCGCGACTGGCGCGAACGGCAGGCGATCGGTCGCAAGGCCAAGATAGGAGCGGTGGCGGCGATGACGGCGGGCGTGGGCTTCACCTGGCTGACCGTCGGCTGGCCCTGGGTGCTGATCTCGGTGGCTGTGCTCCTAGTGTTCGGCAGCTGGATTTGGACCCGCGCCGAGTAAGCTGCACCGTTCACCACACCTTTGCCACTTGTGATTTTGCCGTACGCTGCTTAGTCCAGCCAGATCATGGCCAGCAAACCACGCACACTTTACGAGAAAATCTGGGACGCGCACGTCGTCGATCTCCGCAACGACGGCACCAGCCTGATCTATATCGACCGCCATCTCGTCCATGAGGTGACCAGCCCGCAAGCCTTTGAGGCGCTGCGGGTGGCGGGCCGCACGGTCCGGCGGCCGGACTTGACGCTGGCAGTGCCCGATCACAATCTCCCCACCACCGCGCGGCGCGATGCGGGCGGCGAGCCCATTGCCATCGCCGATGCCGAAAGCGCAACGCAGCTCGCCGCGCTCGAACGCAACGCGCCCGAATTCGGCATCCGCTACATCGGCGATAGCGACGCGGAGCAGGGCATCGTCCACGTCGTTGGCCCGGAACAGGGCTTCTCTCTGCCCGGCGCAACCATCGTCTGCGGCGACAGTCATACGTCCTGCCACGGCGGTTTGGGCGCGTTGGCCTTCGGCATCGGGACCAGCGAAGTTGAGCATGTATTGGCCACACAAACCCTGCTGCTGAAACAGGCGAAAACGATGGAAGTGCGGGTGGACGGCGAGCTTGGCCCCGGCATCACCCCGAAGGATCTGATCCTGCACATCGTCGGCGTGATCGGCACGGCGGGCGGCACCGGCCATGTCATCGAATTTCGCGGACCCGTGTTCGCGGCGATGAGCGTCGAGGGCCGGCTCACCGTGTGCAACATGGCGATTGAGGCCGGAGCGCGCTCGGGCCTGATCGCGCCGGACGCCGCGACGTTCGCCTATCTCAAGGGGCGTCCCTATGCGCCCACCGGGGCCGAGTGGGACAAGGCAGTCGCCTGGTGGCAGAGCCTGCCCACCGATCCCGGCGCGCGCTTCGACAAATCGGTCGTCATCCTGGCCGCCGACATCGAGCCGACCGTCACTTGGGGCACCAGCCCGGAAGACACGGTGCCGATCGGCGGCGTGGTGCCGGCACCGGAAAGTTTCGCCGATCCCTCCAAGCAGGAAGCCGCCCGCGTCAGCCTCGATTACATGGGCCTTGCCCCGGGCACGCGGATGGCGGACATCGAAGTGCAGAACATTTTCATCGGCAGCTGCACCAACAGCCGCATCGAAGATCTGCGCGCCGCCGCCGGAGTGCTGCGGGGCCGCACAAAGGCGGCAAATGTGAAGTGGGCAATCGTCGTGCCGGGCTCAGGCCTGGTCAAGGCACAGGCCGAAGCGGAAGGGTTGGATAAGATCTTCACCGACGCCGGCCTTGAATGGCGCGAGCCCGGCTGCTCCGCCTGCCTCGGCATGAACCCCGACAAGGTCCCGCCAGGCGAACGCTGCGCCTCGACGAGCAACCGCAACTTCACCGGGCGGCAAGGACCGGGGGCACGGACGCATCTGATGTCCCCGGCAATGGCGGCGGCGGCGGCGGTAACGGGTAAGCTGACGGATGTGCGGGAACTGGTGGGATAGCTTTTAACTGCGCCAACCGTCACTTCAGGCGTCGTCGGAAGCGCAGACCAGTTCTTCGTGCGAAACGCCCAATGCCAGCGCCAATTCATAGACTGACACTATCGTCGGGTTGCGCTTTCCGCGCTCCAGCCCGCTGATGTATTGCTGACTGAATCCCGAGCGCTCGGCTAGTTCCTCCTGGGTCATGCCAGCCGCGAGCCGGGCTTTCCTGATATTTGCCCCAACCAGCGCCCGCATATCCATGCACCGTGCATTGACACTGCGGCAAGGCGAGGTTTATCAACTATAGTGTGTATTCAATTGCGGGGGGCTTCAGGATTGTGCTTCTGATCGAGCATTACATAGCGCAGAGTACGATTCATGGTCTTGGCGCATTCTCAGCCGAATTTGTTCCAGCGGGACAGAAGGTCTGGGAGTTTCATAGCGCTGTTAACGCACTTGTCCCTGCCGTCGAAATGGCCGATTTGCCACTTCATGCAATGAACCTGATCCAGTCCCGAGCGGAATATGTCGAGGGACTTGATTCCTACCTAACATCGCTCGATGGCGATCAATTCGTGAACCATTCGGATAATCCGAATACCGAAAAACGGGGTGCGGAATGGTTCGCCTCGCGGGCCATACATCCGGGTGACGAGATCACCTGCGACTATCGGCAAACCCTCGTGCTCGGCTTCGATCCCGAAACGGGCATGCCGCATTCATCCGCACATTTGCGCGCTTGATGACGCTGCCCAATACGCTTCCGATTCTTGCAATCGTCGCGGGTGCAACATTAGTGGGTGATTACTTCATCAAGACGGCAGCCCTTTCACCCAGCGGTATCCAAAATCCACGGCTCGCCATCGGAGCGGTGCTCTACGGTCTTACCGCAATTGGCTGGTTTATTTTGATGAAAGGCCACAGCCTTGCCATGGTCGCCGTCATTTTCACCGCCATGACCACCGTTGTGCTGGTAGGCATGGGCTATTTCCTGTTCAACGAGAGCTTCGGGCCACGCGATGGCATTGGCGTAGCTCTGGCCATGCTGGCGCTGACGATCATGTACCGGGGATAGTCATTCGATAATCGTTAGGCATATCCCATTGACATATCCCACCCGCAGGCGCAGATTCCCAGCATGAACGCCCCCTCCAAGATCTCGCGCACCGCCGCCTTGTTCAAATCCAACCGCAATCAGGCAGTGCGGATTCCCAAGGATATGGAATTTCCCGCAGGCGTAAAGGAAGTCATCATTCGCAAGGTTGGGAAAAGCCTGCACCTGAGCCCCGAAGAGTCGCTATGGCTTGACTATTTCGCCGAACCCGGTGTGCACGATTTTCCCGATCGTTCGCCGCAGGGCG
>JANONQ010000546.1:0-9101 GCA_031420935.1 Novosphingobium sp.
AGCCGGACGGTCCGATAGACGGTGGCGATGGAAATCCCGGGGTCGAGCTGCACGGCCCGGTTATGCAGCTTCTCGACATCGGGATGGTCCGAGCTGTCGGACAGCACGCGGGCGATTACCCGGCGCTGCTCGGTGATCCGCAGTCCCCGTTCGGCGCAAAGCGCTTCGATGTCGATTGGCTGGTGCAAATGCGCTTCCGAAATAATAAACCCCGCCGGATATTAGTCCGACGGGGCAATTATACAACCGACCATTGTGGAGGAAAGCTTCCGCCACGGCGGAAGCGTGGCCGAGCTCTCAAGTCTTGGCTTTGGCCGGCCGGCCGCGGCGGGCGCCGGGCTTGCGGCCGAGGCCGATCTTCTTGGCGAGCTCGCGGCGCTTTTCAGCGTAGTTGGGCGCAACCATAGGATAATCGGCAGCGAGGCCCCAGCGCTGGCGGTATTGATCCGGAGTCAGATTGTAATGCGTCATCAGATGGCGCTTGAGCAACTTCAGCTTTTTGCCGTCCTCAAGGCAGACGATGTGATCTGGTTTGACAGAAGAGCGGATCGATACTGCCGGCTCGAGCGCCTTTTCAGGCGGAACCTCTACCGTACCCAAACTGGATAATGCGCCGTATACGCTGGTGATAACCTTGGCGAGGTCATCCACCGACACACTATTGTTGCTGACATGCGCAGCGACGATATCCGACGTAAGGGTTATAAGTGTCTCGTTCATATCGTTAAGGGAGTCTTCCATTGTTCAATCCTCGGATAGGTGCGACCCTATAAGCACTTTCCCAGCCGCAGCTGAATCGGTCTCATTGACTGGCTATTGGGCCAAATCTAAGCTTCTTACAAGGTCGAATTTCGGTGTAGCTGTCGATCAGATAAGATATTTGGAGGATTTGAAAAGAACCGCCGTCAATTTTTCTTCAGAAATTCAGTTCCCCGCAGTTGCGTGCGAAGGTTATGGCGTCAAGGCACTGTCCGTCTGGCGTACGATAATACTCCCGTCTCTGTCCCACTGGGAGAAACCCAAAAGCGCGATACAGGTGTTCGGCCGAATTACCCTTGCGCATCTCCAGCAACAGACGCCGCGCGCCGCGTGCTTGCGCTGCCTCTGCAAAACGCGCGAGCAGCGTGCGGCCAAGTCCCCGTTGGCGGTAAGCAGGGTCAATGGCGAACAGCAGCAGCTCTTCCTCATCGACACCGAGCCGCGACAGGCAAAAGCCAGCGACTGGGGTGTCAGCGGCCGTTTCACTTATTTCTGGGCTAATCAGCAGATAGTGGCAATTGCCGGCGATCAGCGCATCTTCGACCTGTCGGCGGGTCCAGGCCTCGCCATAGGCGGGATCGAAAGCGGCGCTCATCACTTCCATGATCCGGTCGAGGTCGGTGGCCGGCGCGGTCACGGTGCGGCCGACGGTAGCCGCGCATCCGGCGCGCGGCCGTAAAGCGGCGTTACTTCGGACGTGAAGGCGGCAGGTAGGAGGAGCGGGAGGGCGCGGGCATCCGGCAATATAACACGCGCCTCCCCGCTGCCGCGCAGGCTGACCAGCGCCTCGGCCTGATTGCCGGCAACCAGCGCCTCGCCAGCCGCAGCCGCCGCCTCTGCCGGTTTGAGCGAGGCCAAGGGGGCGAGGGGTGTTCCTGCGGCGGTAAAACTCTGGACGAACCACTCGCCATGCCCGCCTGTGATCGCCACTGTCAGCGGCTGCTCCCCGCATTGTCCGCGCGCCATGGCGGCGATCAGGGCAAGGGTGGGATATCCGGCAAGATCGGCGCGCCAGGCGAAGGCAAGCGCCCTGGCCGCCGCGAGGCCGACCCGCACCCCGGTAAAGCTTCCCGGGCCCAGCGCGACGGCAATCCGGTCAGCCCTGCCCTTGCCGGGTAGGGCGGCGATCATCGGCACCAGCAGTTCGGCATGGCCGCGGCCAAGGATGCGGAAGTCGCCGGCGATCAGGTGGTCGTCTTCGAACAGAGCGACAGAACAGGCCTCGGTCGCGCTATCGATGGCCAGAGTCAGCACGGCACGCTCGCCGGGATTGTCCGCACGGCCTCAGGCGGCGCGGACTTCAGTCACTTCGGGGACGTAATGCTTGAGCAGCCCTTCGATGCCCTGCTTGAGCGTGGCGCTTGAGGAGGGGCAGCCCGAGCACGCGCCCTGCATCGCCAGATAGACGACGCCTTCGCGGAACCCCTTGTAGATGATGTCGCCGCCGTCGTTGGCGACGGCCGGGCGCACGCGGGTTTCGATCAGTTCCTTGATCTGCATGACGATATCGGCATCGGCGGGATCGTCGCCGACATCCTCGTCCTCGGCCGGCACGGTGATACCGCTGGCGTCGGGTCCAGCGAACAGCGGCGCGCCGGAAACGAAATGGTCGAGCAGCATCGCCACGACCTGCGGCTTGAGCTGGCTCCAGTCGACGCCCGGCCCAGCGGTCACCGAAACAAAGTCGCGTCCGAAAAATACGCCGGTGACATCGCCAAGGCTGAACAGCGCCTCGGCGAGGGGCGAGGCCTGCGCCTGCTCCTCATCGGTGAATTCGCGGGTGCCGGCCGCCATAACCTGCTCGCCGGGCAGGAATTTCAGCGTCGCCGGATTGGGCGTGGTTTCGGTCTCGATATACATGGGTAAGAGTATGTAGGCGGTGCTGGCTCCGGGTCAAGAGAAACAGCTGGACCAAAAATGCTGCATGTGCGAAGAAACTGGTGTTCGGTCCGGAACCACCCTATATGCACTCAACAGAAAACCGGGCAGAGGATAATTTTGATGCCGCAGCAAGACCCACCGCCAGCCGCCAAGGCGCAGGAAACGGAAAGCTCGCTGTTGGGCAGCGAAGGCCCTTTCGCCACCTTGCTGAAAAATATTGATCCGCGCCGCATGGTTGAGCAGAGCCTGGAACTGACCAAAACCATGTTCGATATCGCAACCGGAAAGTCCGAAATCGCGCCCGACAAGCGCGACGCGCGGTTCAAGCATGAGGCCTGGACCGGCAATCCCGCCTACAAGCGCCTCGCCCAGGCCTATCTGGCGATGACCGAAGCGGTCGAGCAGATGATTCCCGACGATCTTTCGGTCGAGAAGAAGCAGCGTGCGCAGCTTGCCGCCTCGATCGTTACCAGCAGTTTCGCGCCGACCAATACGCTGCTTGGCAATCCAGCGGCGCTTGCCAAGACGATCGAGACGGGCGGCGGCAATCTTACGCGCGGTTTCACCGCCTTTCTCAAGGACATGAAGAATAATGGCGGCCTGCCGAGTCAGGTCGACGATTCCGACTTCGAGGTCGGCCGCAATCTGGCGGTCACGCCGGGCAAGATCGTGCTCAGGCACGAGATGTTCGAGCTGATCCATTACAAGCCATCGACCGAGACTGTATTTGAACTGCCCGTGCTGCTAGTCCCGCCGCAGATCGGCAGATACTATTTTACCGATCTAGCGCCGGGACGCAGTTTTGCTGAATATACCGTCGGTCAAGGCCTGCAATATTTCGCGGTCAGCTGGCGTAACCCCTCGTCCGACGAGCGCGAATGGGGCATGGACGATTATGCCCGCGCAGTACTGACGGCGATAGAGGCGGTAACGGAAATCGCTGGGCAACCCAAGGTCAATATGGTCGGTTTCTGCGCCGGCGGCATCACCACCGCGATAGTATTGGGCTATCTTGCGGCGAAAAAGCGCGATCTGGTCAATTCGCTGACGCTGTGCGTCACCATGCTCGATTTCAAGGTCGATGCAGCGCTCGGCGCTTTCCGCTTCCCGGCGCTGCTGAGTGTTGCCAAGGCGCAATCGTCGATCAAGGGCATTCTGCCGGGCAAGGATCTGCACAAGATATTCACCTGGCTGCGTCCGAACGATCTGGTGTGGAATTACTGGGTCAACAATTATCTCATGGGCGAAGCGCCGCCTGCCTTCGACATCCTGGCCTGGAACAAGGACAGTACCAACATGCCGGCCAAGCTGCATGAGGATTTCCTGGCGATGTTCCAGCAAAATACTGTAGTTCAGCCGGGGAAATACGAAACGATGGGTGAGGCGGTCGATCTCGGCGCGATCAAATGCGATGCTTTCATCGTCGGCGCGGTGACCGACCATCTGACACCGTGGAAGGCCTGTTATCTGGCCAAGAACTATCTTGGCGGCGACTGCACCTTCGCCCTGAGCAACGGTGGCCATATAGCCGCGCTGGTTAACCCGCCGGGCAACCCCAAGGCGTACCACCACATCGCTCCGGCGACCGCGCCGGACGCCGACAGCTGGCTTGAACAATCGACCCGGCTTTCCGGCAGTTGGTGGGAAAGCTGGGCGAAATGGTGCGGGGAACGCAGCGGAAAGCGGGTTGCAGCGCCTAAGAAGCTCGGTTCGAAAGCGAATCCGCCGACGATCGACGCACCTGGCGAATACGTAAAGCAGTAGATGAGGTCGCTCGATCCTCCCTTTTGCGTTCGCAAACTGTTTGAAACTTCCAGCGGCCATTTCCGCATTAGCGAATTCGTTGTTACACGATGGATACACCCAATCCGGAACGGCCCCAGCTGGTCAGGGATTGAACTAGAAACGAAGGGGTAAGCATTGATATATCCAGCCATTGAGGCCATGCGCCTGAGCACCAGGCCAGTCCAATTTCTCTTCGACGCCGGCCAGAAACTCGCGCGCAACAAGCGCAATCCGCTGCGCGATACATTGGCAATGCGAGCGTTAGCGACGGCATGCGAATTGCCGGCCCGGGCGCTCAAGACCTATACCAAGCCGCGCTACGAAATCTGGGAAGACCTTGGCAACCTCGAGATTGGCCTGCAGGAAACTCTTGTCCAGAGCCTGCCCTTCGCCGATCTGCTGAACTTTCCGGTCGAGGACGGACGCGAAAAGCCCAAGGTGCTGATTGCCGCGGCCCTGTCGGGCCACCACGCCACTCTGTTGCAGGATACCATCCGCGGCTTCGCCCGCGATTTCGACACCTATATCACCGATTGGAAAGACGCCCGGCAAGTTCCTTTGGCAGCGGGCGATTTCAGCTTCGACGATTATGTCGCCTATCTGATCGAATTCCTTGAGACGCTCGGTCCGGGCACCCATCTCGTCGCCACCTGCCAGGCGGCCCCCCCGGCGATGGTCGCCGCCGCGATAATGGCGGAGCGCAAATCGCGTTTCGTCCCGGCGAGCCTGACACTGATGGGCGGTCCGGTCGATACGCGGTTGGGCCCGGAAAGTGTGCTCAGCAAGATCACCACCACCTTGCCGCTTTCAGTTTTCAAGAAACTCAATATTCACAAAATACCGGTCGGATATCCGGGCAGCGGACGCCGGGTCTATCCAGGTTTTCTCCAGCTGAATGGCTTCATTGCTCTCAATCCGATGCCGCATGTCAAACAATATGTTAATTTCGTCAAAAACTCGATGAAGGGCGACAACGAGGGTCTCGAGAAGTTCCGCGATTTTTATGACGAGTATTTCGCGGTACTCGATATGACCGAGACCTTTTATATCGAAACGCTGGAGAAAATCTTCTTCGATCACCACCTTGCGACCGGTAAGATGACTTATGAAGGCAAGCTTGTCGATTTCGGCGCTATCCGCGAAACCGCGCTGCTCACCGTCGAGGGCGCCAACGACAATTTCTGCCCCCCAACCCAGACCGAAGCGGCGCATGCGATCTGCCCGAATATTCCCGAGGAGCGGCGCGAACACCACCTGCAAGCCGGAGTTGGGCATTACGGCGTGTTTTCCGGATCGAAGTTCCAGTCCGAGATCTATCCGGCGATCCGCGATTTTATCCGCCGCTCGGGCACCGTTACCTCAAGCAGCAAGGCTGCTGCCCCCCCGGCAAAGTCCTTGCGTCCCGGCAAGGGGCACCATGCCTTCGAGGGTACCGAGTTTGCGGACATGCCGCTGGTTTAAGCCAGCTGGCTTTGCGGAATTTCCATGGGATTGACTTGCGGCTTTGGCGCGGAGCTAGGGCCACCGGCGACTAGGGTCAGGCGAAGCGCGCCTGTTCACTAGCCCTTAATCACTGGCCCCCCTATAGGCTGCCCCATGACCCTGACGCGCCGCTTCGCCCGCTCGTTCGCAATTACGCTGCCGTTGCTACTGCTTGCCGCACCTGCGGTACCGGCGCAACCAGCGCCGGCTGTGGGGAGCGAGGCCAAATCCACGCCCTGGCTCTACCGCGGCAGCGATGTGCCGCAGGATCCGGACTGGGTGTTCGGTGAGCTGCCCAACGGGGTGCGCTATGCCGTGCGGAAGAACGGGGTGCCGCCTGACCAAGTGTCGATCCGCATCCGCATGGATGTCGGCTCGCTCAACGAACGCGACAGTGAGCGCGGCTTTGCCCATCTGATTGAGCATCTGGTGTTCCGCCAGTCCAAATATCTCGGGCCGGCGCAGGCGATCCCGACCTGGCAGCGGCTTGGCGCCAGCTTCGGCTCGGATACCAATGCGGAAACCACGCCGTCGCAGACAGTCTACAAGCTCGATCTGCCCAACGCGACGCCGGCCTCGCTGGATGAAAGCTTCAAGCTGCTCTCCGGCATGATCACCGCGCCGACCCTTTCGGAATCCGATGTCCGCACAGAGGTGCCGATCGTGCTCGCTGAAAAGCGCGAGCGCGGCGGCGCGGCGGCGCGAGTACAGGATGCCACGCAGGCAACGTTCTATGCTGGCCAGCTGCTCGCCGTTCGCTCGCCGATCGGGACGGAGAAAACATTGCAGGGTGCGCATTCGGCCTCCGTCCGCGCCTTCCATACGCGTTGGTACCGGCCGGAAAACACCGTGATCATCGCCGCCGGGGATACGACGCCCGCAGCGCTGGCCGCGCTGGTGGAGAAGTGGTTCGCCGGCTGGCGCGTGGCGGGCAAGCGCACGCCGCCCCCCAGCTTCGGCGATCCGGTGGCCCCTCCCGGCTCCGATCCGGCCAATCCGGTTGGTGAGACCCGGGTGCTGGTCGAGCCCGAACTGCCGCGCATGATCAACTATGCGATCCTGCGACCGTGGCGGCCGGTCGCGGATAATATTGTCTATAATCAGGGGTTGATGATCGATTCGGTGGCGCAGGCGCTGATTAACCGGCGGCTTGAGGCCAAGGCGCGGACCGGGGGCAGCTATCTGATGGCCCAGGTCGGCCAGCAAGATGTCAACCGTTCGGTCGACGGCACTTTCATATCGGTGACGCCGCTCGGCGACGAATGGGCGAGCGCGCTGCGCGATGTTCGCGCGGTGATCGCCGACGCGCTGGCGAGCGCGCCGACCCAAGAGGAGATCGACCGCGAGGCGGCGGAGATGGAAATCGCCTATCAGGTGCCGGTCGAGCAGCAGCGGTTGCTGGCCGGATCGAAAGTCGCTGACGATCTGGTGATGGCGCTCGACATCCAGGAGACCGTCGCCGCGCCGGCAGATGTGCTGCGCATCTTCCGCAGCTCGAAACCGCTGTTCACCCCCGACGCGGTGCTGGCCCACACCCGCACGCTGTTCTCCGGGACGGCGACGCGGGCGCTGCTGATCACGCCCAAGGCGGGCGAAGGCGACGGCGCGGCACTGCGCCAGGCGATGCTGGCGCCGGTCGCGATGAATGGCAATGTCCGGCTCGCGGCCAAGCCGATCCGCTTCGACCAGCTGCCGCCGCTCGGTGCGCCCGGCAAGCTTGTCAGCCAGGCCCCGACCGGGCTGTTGGGCATCGAGCGGCTGGAGTTTGCCAATGGCGTGAAAGTGCTGATCTGGCCGACCCCGGACGAGCCGGGCCGGATGTCGGTGAAGGTCCGCTTCGGCGGCGGCTATCGCAGTTTCGGCCCCGGTGATGCGGCCTATATCGCGCTCGGCGACATGGCGCTGGTCGGCTCGGGAATGGGAACCCTCGGCCAGGAAGAGCTCGACCGTATTTCCACCGGCCGAAAAATGGGCTTTGATTTCAAGGTTGAGGATGCCGCATTCGAATTTACCGCTGACACCAGAGGCGCCGATCTCGCTGACCAGCTCTACCTGTTTGCCGCCAAATTCGCCATGCCGCGCTGGGATCCTAACCCGGTGATCCGTGCCAAGGCAGCGTCGCGATTGCAATATGAATCCTTCGCCGCATCGCCGCAAGGCGTGCTGGAGCGCGATCTCAAATATTTTCAGCGCGACCGCGATCCGCGGTATCGCACACCCAGCCCGGCGGAAATCGAGCAAGCAACGCCCGAAGGCTTCCGCCAGGTCTGGAGCCGGGCGCTGGCGAACGGGCCGATCGAAGTCCAGCTTTACGGCGATTTTGACCGCACTGCGGCGATAGCGGCCCTGCAGCGGACCTTCGGCGCATTGCCGCCGCGCCCGCCGCTTCCCGCAGACATTGCCCCCGCCACCGCGCGCTTCCCCGCCGGCAACACCCAGCCGCAGGTTCTGACCCACCGCGGCGACAGCAATCAGGCGGCTGCGGTGATTTCCTGGCCAACCGGCGGCGGCAGCGCCGGCATCAGCGAATCCCGCCAGCTCGAAATCCTTACCCAGCTGTTCTCCAACCGACTAATGGACCGGATGCGCGAGAAGCTGGGGGCGAGCTATTCGCCGCAGGTGGTCTCATCCTGGCCGCTTGATCTCAGCAGCGGCGGGTCGATTTCGGCGCTGGCGCAGCTCCAGCCCTCCGCCGTTCCGGCGTTTTTCGCCGCCGCGCAGGAGATTGCCGCCGATCTTGTCGCCCGCCCGGCGAGCGGCGACGAGCTGGCGCGGGTGACCGAGCCGCTGCGCCAGCAGATCACCCGTGCCTCGACCAGCTCGGCGTTTTTCATGCATCAGCTGGAAGGGGCGACGACCGATCCCTCGCGCATCGCCTCGATCCGCACGCTGCTGGGCGATTATACGCAAACCACGCCGGAGAAGATGCAGGCGCTGGCGAAACGCTATCTCGATCCGGGGAAGGGATGGCGGCTGGCGGTGTTGCCCGAAGCGCAGGCGCCAAAGGGGATCGCCACGAAGTAGGTGACTGCCATCCCCCTTCCGCTGGCGGGAGAGGAGTCTGCGGCCTTTCATTTCCAAGTTTCCCCCGCTAAAGGCCGCGCCTGCAAAGGAGCATGGAAGTGGCGAGTAACTGGACACCCGATGGCTGGAAGGCGCAGGAAGCGCGCCATCTGCCGGCCTATGAAAATGCG
>JANONQ010000547.1:0-2640 GCA_031420935.1 Novosphingobium sp.
ACCAAGGCGGCCATTCACCAGCTCACCCGGATGCTCGCATCGGACCTGACGGCCAGAGGCATAAATGTAAACGCCATCGCCCCCGGGTTTTTTCCGAGCGACATGACCGACGGGTTCTTTGCTGCGGTTCCCGGGCTCAAGGATGCCATGATTGCTGGCATTCCATCGGGCCGGCTGGGCACCGAAGAAGATATCGGCGGGGCGGTTCTCTATCTCGCATCACGCGCCGGCGCCTATGTGTCGGGCACCATCCTACCAGTGGAGGGCGCGCTATGGCAGGCGTAAGCACTATTGCGCTGCTTGAGCGCAAAACCAGTATCTCGCGCGACCTGTTCAGTCGCTACTGGCGCGATGTTCACGGGGTCATGGCGGCGCGCATTCCGGGCTTTGACAGCTATATCCAGTACCATGTTTTGCCGTTGCTCGAAGCCGGTTCAACCAGCCCCGAGCCATTTGAAGGCATCGCCGTGGTCACCTACACCAATGAGGCGAACCGCCAAGGCCTGATCGAGAGCGACATCACCCTGCACATCCACCGCGATGAGCAGAATGTTTTTCGCCGCGCGCTTCTCTACAATCTGGGCGAAGGCGCATGCCGGGCCCTGTTCGAGCCGGGCGACGAAGGTGGCACGACTTTCTTTCTGACCATCCCGGAAGGACAATCATACGATGTTGCGGCGGCTACGCTGCGGCAGGCGGGCGCTGCGGCAATCCGGCTGCACGATCTGACAGGCAGCGATCCGGCCGGCTGGAACGACACTGATGTCGATGATGGCGGGGCCGGACGCCGGTTTGTCGCCGTTCTTGAAACTGGTTGGGCGAGTGACGAAGAGGCGGTCTCCGCCATCCGTGCAGCCATTGCTGCGTCGGGCGGCGAGATTGCCGCTTACCGAGCGGATGAGCGCTATGTCATGGTTGAGCATGGCCGACCGACGCCGCTCGGCTTTCGCGGCCTGGATGCTTTGCGTACAATCGAGGATGCGGGAGCAAGCAACCAGCTGGATCCACTGGTGGAGAAGGCTGTTTTTGGCTGGCCAACTGAAATCTAGCCGCATCTTTTGCGGCATGGAGCAAGGAAAAGACCGATGACCGTTCGCGTTGAGAAAGGTTTTTGCCGCATCTGCCTGGGGCATTGCGGTATGCAGCTGACCATCAATGAGGATGACCGGATCGTCGACATCCGCGGCGACAAGGATCACCCGCTGACCCGAGGATATGCCTGTTTCAAGGGATTGCAGGCGGAAGAAGCGCATCACGGCGATGCGCGTATCTTGCACCCGCTCAAGCGCAACGCGTCTGGCGGCTTCGATCCGATCCCGTCCGAACAGGCGATTGACGAAATCGCGTCCAGGATCGCGGCCATCATGGAGGTGCATGGGCCCGATGCCATCGGCGTCTATTTTGGCAACGGCTCGATCTTCAACTCGACCGCAGTCACCATGCAGGCCCATTTCCTCGAAGCCATAGGCTCGCGCTCGCGCTTCACCTCATACACCATCGATCAATCCGCCAAGACCCTGTCGGCTGAACGGATCGGAATCTGGGCCGGCGGCAACCTCCAGCTTGAACAATCTGAAGTCATTCTTCTGATCGGCACAAATCCGCTTCTTTCTCACGGTTTGCTCGGCTTTTTGGCATCTGACCCGACCCGGCGCCTGAAAGCGGCCAAGGCGCAGGGGCTGAAACTGATCACGATCGATCCGCGCCGCACCGAAACATCACACCATGCCGATCTTTCGATCCAGCCTTATCCCGGGCAGGACTCAGCGATCATGGCCGGGCTGATCCGGCTCATCCTCGCCGAAGGATGGCAGGACAAGGCATTCTGCGCGCGCTATGTCGGCGACGAGGCGATGGCGGCACTGCGCGCCGCCGTTGACCCCTTCACCGAAGCCATGGTCGAGGGGCGTGCGGGCTTGAACTCCGGAGACCTGCGCCGCGTCGGCGAGATTTTCGCGCGCGATTGCAAACAAGGCGCTGCCTACACCGGGACCGGGCCAAGCATGGCGCCGCACTCGAACCTGATGCAACACATGGTCGATTGCCTGAATGTCGTCTGCGGCCGGTTCACGCGCGCGGGTGACAAGGTGATCAGCGTCGACATGATGACGCCGCCTGCCGAATTTCGTGCCGAAGTCATCCCGCCGTCGCGCGCATCCTGGCAGGGACCGCCCAGCCGCATTCGGGGCGTGGGCTGTCTGGCGGGCGAGAAGACAACGGGGACGCTTGCCGATGAAATCCTGACGCCGGGGCCAGGGCAGGTGCGCTGCCTGATTTCCTGCGGCGGCAATCTCGCCAATTTGATGCCCGACCAGGAAAAGATGGAACGGGCCTTCAATGCGCTGGACCTCAAAGTCTCAATCGATCCCTATATGAGCAATTCGGCGCGGCTGGCCGATTATATCATCCCGCCGACCATGCAATATGAACGGGCTGACCTGCCGGTAAGCGCCTACGGCTTCCAGTTCTTCCCGGAGCCCTGGGTGGCCTACTCGCCGGCCTTGCTCAAGCCGCCCGCGGGTTCCGATGTGGTGGAAGAATGGTATTTTTTCTGGGCGCTGGCCAAGCGCCTGGGCAAATCGCTTACATTTGTGGGCAGGCCGATGGACATGGAAAACCCGCCGACCACCGACGATTTGT
>JANONQ010000548.1:0-3599 GCA_031420935.1 Novosphingobium sp.
TTCTTGTCCGCTATCAGGGTAGCGATCTGCTCGATCAGCTTGCCCTTCTGTACCATGTAAGGAATTTCAGAGACGACGAGCTGCCACATGCCGTTGCCGATCCGCTCGATGCCCGCATCAGCGTCTTCCGCGTTCCCGGCCTCGGGCGCATGAAACCGTGCGCGCACCCGGAAGGAACCTCGTCCACTTTCATAGGCCGCCGAAATAAGTCCCGGGCTATCGACGATAATCCCGCCGGTCGCCAGATCGGGGCCGCGGAACAGTTCCATAAGCTGGGCGTGCTGGGCATGCGGGTTGTCAATCAACAACAACGTCGCATCGATCACCTCGGCGACATTGTGACTCGGGATCGAGGTCGCCATGCCGACGGCAATGCCCATCGCGCCATTGGCCAGCAGATTGGGGAATATGCCAGGGAAGATTTCCGGCTCTTCGTCTTCGCCGTTATAGGTCGGGTGGAAGGTGACGGTGCCCTCGTCCAGCCCGGCCATCAGCCGGATCGCCGTGCGGGTCAGCCGCGCTTCGGTGTAGCGGTAGGCGGCGGCGTTATCGCCGTCGATATTGCCGAAATTCCCCTGCCCTTCGACCAGCGGATAGCGCAGCGCGAAATCCTGCGCGAGCCGCACCATGGCGTCATAAACCGACTGGTCGCCGTGCGGATGATACTTGCCAATGACATCGCCGACCACCCGGGCCGATTTCTTGTAGGCGCTCCCCGGATCGAGCTTCAATTGCCGCATCGCCCACAGCAGCCGGCGGTGGACCGGCTTCAGCCCGTCGCGCAGGTCCGGCAGCGAGCGGGCGGTAATCGTTGACAGCGCATAGACCAGATAGCGTTCCGACAGCGCGGCATCGAAGGGCGCATCGACGATTGCGTCGAAGGGATCGGGTTCGGTAGTATCGGTGGGCATGCTTGGGTCGCCCTAGCAGTGGGAATTTCCCGGCGCCACGCCGCACAAGCGCCTTTTCCAGAGGCATTTGGCAGGCTGCTTGTGCAAAGCTGCGCTCACTGTCATCACTGCCGCTTCGATGAGATGCCAGGAGAGTGCCATGCGCTGTGCCAGACTAGCCGCGCTAGCGCTGTTGCTGGCCGTCCAGGGTTGCAGCAAGAGCGCAGACGATGCGACGACAATGCGCACGACATCCCTCGACATCAAAGAAGAGTCGGCCCCGGCCGCGCCATCTCCCCCGGATGGATCGGCCAAAACAGGGGCGGCTAATGCCGCGCAAGCCCCGCAACCGGCGGCCATCCCGGTCAGCATGCCCAAGATAGCCTACGTCTATAACTTTGGATACCGCATCGCGGAGAATGCCATTTCGGCGCTCCAGCGCAAGCACGCCGATCTCTGCGAAAGGCAGGGCCCCCAGGTTTGCCGCATACTTGAGATGCGCCAGTCGGGTGGAGAAGGCGACTACGCTACAGGCTCACTGGCCCTGGCAGTCGCAGCGCCGCGGGCGCGCAGTTTTGGGGTGGAGCTGGGCAAAGTTGCCGCTTCCGCCGGGGGTTCGGAAGTTTCCAATGCGATCAGCGGCGAGGATCTGTCCAAGCAGATCGTCGACACCGAAGCCCGGCTGCGCGCCCGCTCGCTTCTGCGCGACCGGCTGATGGAAGTGCTGGCGACCCGCAAAGGCACGGTTGCCGAACTGGTTGAGGCCGAGCGCGGTGTCGCGCAGGTCAACGAGGAGATCGATCAGGCGCGCAGCTGGCTGCTCGAAATGCAGGGCCGCGTCGATTTCAGCCGGTTCGACATCAGCTATGCCTCGGGAAGCCCGTCGAGCGGCGGCTTTATCTCGCCGATTCGCGATGCGCTGGGCAGTGTCGGATCAATCCTCGGCATGCTGTTCGCCGCATTGATTGTCCTGGTAACGGTGCTGGTGCCGCTGGGACTGATCGGCTTTGGTCTGCGGTTGGCCTGGCGGAGAATGCGCGGGAGACAATCAATTGCGGAAAGCAAAGCGGAGAGCGGCGTGGGAGGTTAGCGCCGCTGCATATCGCGGCTTTCCCCCGGAATCGTCACCTCAATCCCGTCCAGCGCGGCGTCGAGCACGATCTGGCACGACAGGCGGCTGGTGCGGGTGACGCCGGCGGCAAGGTCGAGCATGTCTTCTTCGTCGGATGAGGCGGCGCCCAGCCTGGCGAACCATTCGGCGCTGACGATGACGTGGCAGGTCGAGCAGGCCATCTGCCCCTCGCAGGTGCCCTCAAGCGGCATGCCTTTAGCCTGAGCGACTGCCAGCAGGCGTTCGCCCTCGCCCGCCTCAGCCTCGACGCGGGAACCATCGGCGGTAAAGAACCTGACCTTGACCAAAGCTACACTCCTTGCGCCGCCGCACCGGCTGCGATGGCGCGGCAAGCCTCTTCGACCTCGTCCCTAGTCGTGTATCGGCCAAAACCCAAGCGGATCGAGCTTTTTGCCGTGCGGGAATCGAGGCCGAGGGCGCTCAACACCCGGCTTGGCTTGCCCGTGCCGCTGCCGCAGGCGGAGCCGGCCGAAAAGGCGATGTAGCGCAGCTCGCTCATCAGGCGGGAGACATCCAGGCCGTCGCGGCGCAGGTTAAGGTTGCCCGGCCAGCGCAATGTCTCACTGCCGTTCACCGCCCAGTCCGGCAGGATCGAGCGCGCCAGCGCGGCGAGGCCCGAAAGATGCTGGAAGTCCTGCTCCATCCGCGCCGCCGCCAGCGCCGCCGCCGCGCCGAAACCGGCACACAGCGCCGGGCTGAGCGTGCCCGAGCGCAGCCCGCCCTCCTGCCCGCCGCCGTGGATCAGCGGCGCGATCTCGACACCATCGCGGACCCACAGCGCCCCGATCCCCTTCGGGCCATAAAGCTTGTGCGCGGTGATTGCGATAAGGTCCGCGCCCTCCGGCGGGGCGAGCTTGCCCGCCCCCTGCACCGCGTCGCACAGGAACAGAGCGCCGATGTCATGCGCGCGCTCGGCGAGCCGCGCGACCGGCTGGATCGTGCCGATCTCATTGTTGACCTGCATCACCGCGACGAGGCCGGTGCGCTCGGCAAATTCGATTTCCGCATCCACCAGCCCGTCCGGACCCACGGCTAGCTCCTGCAGCGCCGCGCCGCTGGCCAGCGCAGCATTGACCACGGCCGAATGTTCGACCGCCGAGACCGCAATCCCGCCGCGCGGAAGGCCGAGAATCGCCTGATTGATCGCCTCGGTTGCGCCGCTGGTGAAAATCACCCGCCCGCCGAGCGGCAACAGCCCCGCGACCTGTTCGCGCGCCACTTCGACCGCCGCAGCGGCGGCGCGGCCGGGTTTGTGCGCGCTGTGCGGATTGCCGAAGCCGCCAAAACCATCGGGCGCTTCGGGGCCGGCGAGCCAGGGAAGCATCGCTTCCCGCGCTTCGGGCGCCAGCGGCGTTGTTGCCTGGTTGTCAAGATAGATCATGCTGCGCGCGCCTGCTCGGCCATCGAGAGCCACACTTCGGCGAAGCGTTCAATATCGGCCACGGTGGTTGTCCAGCCCGTACTGATGCGGATTGTCCGGTCGGCGAGTTCAGTCTCCACGCCCATCGCGTAGAGAACGTGGCTGCGCCGCATCGAACCCGACGAACAGGCGCTGCCCTGGCTCACCGCGATCCGCG
>JANONQ010000549.1:0-2013 GCA_031420935.1 Novosphingobium sp.
CGAGACACCGATCCGCTGAAGCTCGCGCGCCGCTATCTGCGAGAAGCTGGCGATACCCGCCTTCGCCGCAGCATAATTCGCCTGCCCGATATTGGCGAACAAGCCCGAGTGCGACGTGGTGTTGATAATGCGAGCGTCCACGGCCATGCCCGCCTTGGCCAGTGCCCGCCAATGATTGGCGGCGTGATGGGTCGGCGCGAACGTGCCCTTGAGATGGACGCGCACGACGCTATCCTACTCATCTTCCGTCATTTTCACAATCATGCGGTCACGCAGAATGCCGGCATTGTTGATCAGTAGATCGAGTCGGCCAAAAATCTCGACGGCTTGATCGACCATCGCCTTGGCTCCGGCCCAGTCGGCTACGTCCGACGAATTGACGACCGCTTCGCCGCCGGCCGCACGAATGGTGTCCACCACCTCCTGTGCCGGCGTTGCATCATCGCCGCTACCATTGGGAGCCGAGCCGAGATCGTTGACGACGACCTTGGCCCCATGCCCGGCCAGCATTACGGCATAAGCACGGCCCAGCCCCCTGCCCGCGCCTGTAACGATGGCAACGCGCCCCTCGCAAAGTTTCATTGGTTGACTCCAGTATTCAAATTCATGTTTCAAAGGCCAGGATATCGGATTCCGTTTTCGCGATGCGGGCGTCCCGGAACGGCGCGTATTCAGGGCTGTTCATGAATTGGCGGATGGCCTCGAGTGAAGGGAAAGTCAGGATGGTAACGTGATCGGGAGTCGCGGCATCGCCTTCGAAGCGCTGGATCTTCATCCCTCTATCCAGATATTCGCCGCCATATTGGCGCAGAATCGCCGGCACGCCGGCGAGATAATCCTTGCTCCAGCCAAGATCATGGAATTTCAGCTTGACGATCAAGTAGGCACTCATGATCGCGTTCCTCGGCCCATGACGACTAATCCCCGCATCATGCTGATCCTGCTGCGATGCAATGCACCTTAAATCTGGATTACACTATGGCATATCGTATGCTTGCTAAATAAATGCAAGCATCGCATGATCTTCGTGGCGGATTTCCGCCATGATGCGCTGTTGATCTGGAGAATGAGGATGAGCCAGCTGTTCGAAACCCTGACCGTCGCGTTTGAAGGCGCGATAGCCTGCGTCACCCTCAATCGGCCCGAGAAGGGCAACGCCTTCGACGCCGACATGCACCGAGAATTTCCTCAAGCGCTCGCCTTGATCGCAGATAATCAGGATACCCGCGTCATGCTGTTGATGGGCGAAGGCAAGACTTTCAGTGCAGGAGGGGATTTCAGCTATATTCGTCAATTACGCGGTGACGCCGGTTTGCGCGCAAGATCCTTTGATGAAGGCATGGCAATTTTCGAACGGCTGGTGGGGATGCGGGTTCCGGTCGTAACGGCAGTGCACGGTCATGCGATGGGGATCGGTGCTACGCTGGTAGCGCTCAGCGATATCTCGGTCGCCTGGAAGAATGCGAGGATCGCGGATCCGCATGTCCAGGTTGGGCTAGTTGCCGGCGATGGCGGGGTGATCGGCTGGAGCTCGGCTATTGGTTTCAGCCGCGCAAAGCGCTATCTGCTCACTGGCGAAGTGCTGAGCGGCGCTGAGGCCCATGCGCTTGGCCTGGTGACCGACCTCGCCGACACTCCCGAAATGGCAAAGGTGCAGGCCCGCGCGCTCGCTGAGACGATTGCCGCCCTCCCCCCGATTGCCGTTCAGGGTACCAAGCGCGCGTTCAACGCACTTGCTGCGGTGCGTAACGGCGAGGCGCAGCGTGTCGCCTTTGAAGCGGAACATATCGCCTTGATGAGCGACGATCTGGAAGAAGCGGTGGCAGCCCTCACCGAGCGCCGAGCGGGCCGCTTCAGCAATAAATAGCTAGCGGTCGCCGAGCACCTTGCCCGACCCGTAAGCCTCACGCCCACCGGGGAGTTCATCGAGATAAGGCATCCGGGTCAGCTGGTTGCCGCCGTTCAATTGCCAGTTGACCCCGGTCATGTAAGATGGCCCGGCGAGGAACAGCA
>JANONQ010000550.1:0-2424 GCA_031420935.1 Novosphingobium sp.
GGCTGGAAGCTGCTGGGCCAGGAAGGCTCGGGCTTCGCGCCGATGCAGGTGCGGCTGGGCACGCGGCGGGTCCAGATGGCGGCCTGGTCGGTGGGGATGGCCCAGCGGGCGCTGGACATGGTGATCGAATATGCGCCGCAGCGGAAGACCTTCGGAATGCCGCTGTCGGAACGCCAGGCGATCCAGTTCTGGGTGGCCGAGGCGGCGACCAAGATCCACGCGGCCCGGCTGATGACCTATGACTGCGCCTGGAAGCAGGACAACGGCCGCGACGTGCGCTCCGAGATCTCGATGATCAAGTGGTTCGCCACCGAAATGGCCTATGAGACCGTGGACCGCGCCATGCAGGCGTTCGGCGCCATGGGCATGACCAAGGAACTGCCCCTGCAACTGATGCAGGCCAAGCTCCGGACGATGCGTATCTATGACGGCCCCACCGAAGTGCATAAGTGGGTGGTGGCCAGGAACCTGTTGGGGACAAGACGATGAAGCAAGCCTGGGGCGAGAACGTAACGGTCGCAATAACGGGTCACGTGGCGGTGGTCACCTTTGACCGGCCGGCGAACAACCATGTCTCGGTGGACATGATGCGTGACCTGGCCGACTGCCTGGAAGCCGTCGACGCAGGCCGACAGGCGCGCGCCATCGTGTTGCAGGCGGCGGGCAAGAACTTCTGCGCCGGGGCCGATTTCACCACGCCGGGTGACAGCGTGGCCGGCGGCATGGGCGGGATTTCCGAGCTGTACAATCAGGCGGTCAGGCTGTTCTCCATCGAGACCACCATCGTCGCTGCTGTCCAGGGCGCGGCGGTGGGCGCGGGGCTGGGACTGGCCATGGTGGCGGATTTCCGCGTGGCGTCTCCGGATGCCAAGTTCGCGGCCAACTTTGTGAAACTGGGGTTCCACCCGGGTTTCGGCCTGACCCACACCCTGCCCCGCGTGATCGGGGCGCATCGGGCCTCTCTGATGTTCCTGAGTGGTCGTCGCGTGAAGGCTGACGAGGGCAAGCCCTGGGGTCTGGTGGACGAGGTCGTGCCGCTCGAGGATCTGCGCGAAGGCGCACTGAGGCTGGCGGCGGAGATCGCTGACAATGCGCCGCTGGCCCTGCTGGCCACCCGCCGGACCATGCGTGGCGAGCTTGCAGCGGCCGTTCGCGCACGGCCCCGGCACGAGCACATCCAGCAGACCGCAATGCGTGCGACTGATGATTTCGCCGATGGCGTGAAGTCGGTGGCCGAGCGCAGGAGTGGCGACTTCGCCTGGCGATAGGTCTCCAGGGAATAGAACCTGACGGCTCGCTCCGGCTGAACTCCCACGCGATCACCGCATCGAACGGCCGCTTTCCGACCTGGAGCTTCGAACCGCTGTCGACCCGTTGCGCACATCCCGATGCCAACGGAAACGGCCACCCCCAGGTGACAGCACCGCTGAGCCTAGAAGGTTTCGAAGCGCGTGGTCGCGTCGAAGTTAAGATGGCTGATATCCGCCAGGGATCGGCCGACCAGCCGCACGATCACATCTGCCGGCTCATCTGCGCCAAATAAATTGGCGAACACGTAGACATCGGACCCCACCTCAACAGCCACATAGTCATCAAGGCCACGGGAAATTTGAAAGTTGGCGAAGTCCAATGCTGCCTCGTAGGTAAAGCGGCCCTCTTCTATATAATTCCCAGTGGTACCCTGACCTGTCGATTGGAAATAGAAACGATCTATAGACGACCAATCTCGTATTACGTCGGTACCCTGAGTTACAGACTGTACAACTATATACTTGAACTGATCGCTCCCAGGCCCTCCCGTCATCGTGTCCGCGCCTCCGCCGCCGGTAATCGTGTCGCTGCCGTCGCCGCCGGCGAGCGAATCATTTCCACTCCCTCCAAAGATGTGATCGTCGCCGAGTCCGCCGTCTATGGTGAAACGGTCGCCGCGATTAAGCCCAACTTGACCTGCAGAGACTGCGGCGTAATCATTCCCTTCACCCAGCAGTAGAACGGTAACAGCACCCAATTCCCCCTGCGGCGTTGATTGTAAGAAAACTCGGTCGTTGCCAGATCCGGCGTCTACAGTGCTAGATCCGCCCACCGTGAGCGTGTCGTCCCCGGATCCGGCGGAAATGGTGTTCGCGAAGCCGGTGCCGATGCCGGCTGCGACGATGGTGTCATTTCCAGCTCCGCCGTCGATGGCGTTTTTGCCGCCGAAATCTTGCAGATAGTCGTTCCCGTCCTCGCCGAAAATCCGGTCGTCCCCGGACCCGCCGAAGATGGTGTCGTTGCCGAGATTGCCATTCAGAAAATCGGCGCCGGCGCCGTTTCGGAAATTGATCGGATCGAGGACGGCGAAGAATTGCGATGATGAGCGTGTGCCCGTGGCGTTGATCAGGTCGTTTTCCTGGCCTCCCAGCAGGGTGTCCGCGTCCGCGCCCC
>JANONQ010000551.1:0-5541 GCA_031420935.1 Novosphingobium sp.
CGATTGCGCGGGGGTTACCGGGCGGAGGACGCGCTGGTGCGATTGATGAGCACGGCACCGGCCCGCTCGGGGCTCGACCGGGCGCAATATGCCGACCTCAAGTTCTGGCTACCCGGCGATATCCTGACCAAGGTCGACCGGGCGAGCATGGCGGTTGGTTTGGAGGCGCGCGAGCCGCTGCTCGACCACCGGTTGATCGAATTCGCCGCCAGCCTGCCGGAAGCGCTGCGGGTGCGGCGAGGGCAGGGCAAATGGCTGCTCAAGCACACCATGCGGCGCTATCTCCCGGACGAAATCCTGTACCGGCCCAAGCAGGGATTCGTCACGCCGATCGCGCAATGGTTTCGCGGGCCGCTGGCCGGCGCGGCGCGGGCGATCGGCGAGAGCGCGGCGCTTGCCCGAACCGGCTGGTTCGACAAGGCGCGGCTGCGCGCGATTGCCGAAGCGCATATTTCCGGCCGGTCCGATGCCTCGCGGCTGCTCTGGCAATTGCTGATGCTCGACCGGTCGCTGTCGCGGCTGGGCATCGTTTCCTGACAGTCTGTGCTTCTCCATTACAAAGAAAATCATCTGCCATCATAAACTCCTGGCCTTGGGTGCACTACGCGCAATGCCCGCGGGGATTAAAATAGTGGGCATTTGAATAAGTATATTGTCTTATTTTTGACTTGGAAAAGCCACCTGATCCGTGCCTTAAAAGTGTGGTTTGTGCCACGTTATTGACGGGCTTAGCGGGTTACAAAAAATTCTCTTTGCCAAACCCTCCACAGCCAGCTTAGGATGGGTTGTTACCGCGCAAAATCGCCAGACTGGGTGGGCGCGGTATGGGCGCAACATGGGGGTAATTATGGATCGGCTATCAGGCGATCTGGAACGGCGGACGAGCGACGGGAACTCGCTCGATATTTCCGCCATACCATTGAATAACGAGGAAGAACTCTTTCTCCGCGAATCGACTCAGCGTCTCGCAATTCCCGAGAAGCTGTTCGCGCTGGAAGAACTGGATGTGCTCTACGATGCTGAGCAACGCGCTTTGTGGACTTACATGCGGCCATCCGGCCGGCCCAGTTTCACCCCGTCGATGCTCGCCGATTTCGAGCAATGGCAGCAGCTCATCCTTCAGGGATTTGGTCCCGGCCGCATGCCGCTCGACTTTCTGGTGCTCGGCAGCCGGGCACCGGGCGTATTCTGTTACGGCGGCGACTTGCAGCTGTTCGCCGACCTAATTCGTGCCGGCGACCGCGCGGGTTTGGTGGCTTATGGCCAGCGCTGCGTCGAAATTCTCAATCTCAACAGGCATGGGCTCAACCTGCCGGTGGTGACCATTGGGCTTGTCCAGGGACAGGCGCTGGGCGGGGGGTTTGAGGCCCTGCTGTCGTTCGATTTCATCATTGCCGAACGTGGATCGATGTTTGGCCTGCCCGAAGTGATATTCGGCCTGTTCCCGGGAATGGGCGCGCATGCGCTGCTGTCGCGCAAGCTCGGCACCGCCATTGCCGATCGCATGATCCTGTCAGACCAGACCTATTCGGCCGAGCAATTATTTGATCTGGGCATCGTCCACCAATTGGCTGAGCCGGGCCAGGGCGTCGACGCCGTGCGCAGCTTCATCGCAAAATCGCAGCGCCGCCATTCCGGCCTGGTCGCCTCGCGCCGGGCAATGCGCATTGCCTCCCCGATCGCGATGGCGGAGTTTACCGAAATCGTCGAACTGTGGGCCGATGCCGCGCTGCAACTGAGCGAAAAGGATCTGAAACTGATGCAGCGCCTGGCATCCGCTCAGGAACGCCAGGCGAAGGCGGCTTAGGTCGACTTAAAGCGCGTCGACCAACACCACTTCGGCATCGCCAAGCGCTTCAACGCGGATCGTATTTTCGCCCTGCACCGCAATACCGTCGCGCGGGCCTGCCTCCTGGCCGTTAACCCGGATCCGCCCGCTTGCCGCGACCAGATAGCAATGCCGCGCCAACTCAGTCCGATATTCCGCCGTCTGCCCGGCGCTTAGCGTCGTTGCCAGGACCTTGGCATTGGCACGCAAAGGCAGGGCGTCGTCACCCTCGGGATTGCCGCTGGCGACGATGACCCAGCCGCCGGCCCGCTCGCCGCGGGGGAATTCGCGCTGGCCCCAGTTTGGCGCTTCACCAGTGCGGTCCGGCAGGATCCAGATCTGGAAAAGCGTCGTTGCTTCGCCTTCGCGGTTGTGTTCGGCATGGACGATACCTGTGCCCGCGCTCATCACCTGAACATCACCGGTGCCGGTGCGGCCCTCGTTGTCCAGGCTGTCCTTGTGGGTGATCGCCCCGCTGCGCACGAAAGTCACGATCTCCATGTCATTGTGGGGATGGGGCGCGAAGCCGGTGCCGGCCGCGATGGTATCGTCGTTCCACACCCGGATCGCACCCCAACCCATGCGGGCGGGATCGCGGTAATCGGCGAAGCTGAAGTGGTGACGGGCATCGAGCCAGCCGTGGTCGGCATGGCCAAGACTGGCGAAAGGACGGATTTCGATCATTTCGGGTATCCACATCGGCGGGGTGTTGCCGCCGGAATACTGGAAAGATGGGCTGCACCCCAGGGGATTCAAGGGGTCGCAGCGCTCCCCGGGTGCCCCCCCGCCCGCTGCGGTAACAGGGCGATCAGCCCGGCGATAGCTGCGGCCAGAACCAGCGAGGCAATGGGACGGCTGAGGTCGAGCCCGCCCTTTGCCAAAGGTTTGTCGAGGAAATCGCCGACGGTGGCACCCAGAGGACGGGTGAGGATGAATGCGGCCCAAAACAGCGCCACATGGCTGACCGAAGTCCAGCGGTAGAGGACCGCAAGCATCGCAAGAAGCAGGCTGAACAACACTGCTGCACCAAGATATCCGAACCTGCCGTCGGCGGTCCAGTCGCCCAGCGCGGTGCCGAGGGTCTGGGAAAAGGTGATAGTCAACCAATAGAACGTCTCGGCTCGGGGAGTCGCGATGCTGTTGACATCAACCGTTCCCAGCACCGCTTTCCATGCCGCAAGCGAAGCCATGACCAAACCAAGCAGAAGCAACGAGCCGCCCGGATAGCCAATTCCCATAGAGCGTGTGGCGAAATCGGCAATTGTCGTACCGATCATCGTCGAGGCAACGATTGTCGCCCAGTAAAGCCAGGGCTTGAATTCCTTCGCCTCGATTTGCGCCCAGACCAACGCCATAAAAGGTACGACAAAAATCGCCGTGCTGACCGCATAGCCGAGGTTCCAGCTCATGCTGAGTGTGTCACCGCCAGTCTCACCAAGTGTGGTGCAAAGAACCTTGATGATCCAGAATCCGAGCGTGACGGCCGGAACTTTGGAAATCACTTCCTCGCCAGAATTCTTGACCATCACTCCTCGCCATGACCCAGCGCCAGATACTCCGCGCTCTGCATTTCCATGAGGCGGCTGGCGGTGCGTTCGAATTCGAAGCGGCCGTTCCCCGCCTGGTACAAGTCCGCCGGATCGGCATCGGCGGTCCCCAGCAGCTTGACCTTATGTTCGTAGAGCGCGTCGATCAGGGTGACGAAGCGTGCCGCCTCGTTGCGGTTTTCCGGGTCCATGCGCGGGATGCCGACGAGGATCACCGTGTGGTAGGTCCGAGCGACAGTGAGGTAGTCGGCCGCCCCTCGCACCTCGGCGCACAGTTTTTTGAAGCTGAACACGGCGACGCCCTTCAGGGTTTTGGGCACTCGCAGCTTCCGCCCGCCGCCGATATCGAGTTCGGCCGAAGGAACATGGACATAGTCCTCGGGCGAATAGTCGGTGAGGCGGAAGAAGGCCTCGCGGACTTGCGCCGTCGCGGTCTCGCCCAGCGGCGTGTGCCAGGTGTCCATGCCGGCCAGCCGCTCCAGCCGGTAGTCGACCGGGCCGTTCAAAGGCAGCACATCCAGTTCCTGTTCGATCAGGCCAATGAACGGCAGGAAATGCTCGCGGTTGAGCCCGTCCTTGTAAAGCTGCGACGGCGCGCGGTTGGAGGTGGTGACCACGGTAACGCCTTCGTCGCGGACCAGCGCGGTGAACAGCCGGCTCATGATCATCGCATCGGCCGAATTGTTGACCACCATCTCGTCGAAGGCGAGGCATTTGAGGTTCCGGGCCAGCGCGGCGGCGGTGGGCGGGATCGGGTCGCCGGTCTCCTTCTCGCGCTCGACGCGGAGCCTGGCGTGGACTTCGATCATGAAGGCATGGAAATGGACGCGGCGCTTCTCACTGATGTTCAGGCTGTCGTGGAACAGGTCCATCAGCATCGATTTGCCGCGACCGACCCCGCCCCACAGATAGATGCCGCGCACCGATTCGCGTTTCTTGCCGAACAGTTTGCGGAGCAGGCCGCTTCCCGAGTCTCCGGTTTCGAGTTGCCGTTGCAGCCGGTCCAGGCGGTAGGCGGCCTCCGCCTGTTCGGCGTCCGGCTTGAGCTCGCCGGAGGCGACCAGCGCCTCGTAGCAGGCGATGAGCGTCGTCATTGACCGGTCGATTTGCGCACGGTGGCGGAGAACGACGCGACGATATCCTCGTCCTGAACGACCAACCCGCGCAGAAAGGCAAGGCGGCGGGTCTCGCGCAGCAGTTCGACCACCGAATCGAGCGGGCGCGAAGTATCGCCGCTGCCGATGAACTGCGATGTCAGGTCGAGCGTCACCGATTTGCCCGCGTCGGCACCGCGCAGAACATGCAGGGCGCCGAACAGCGACACGTCGATCAGCGCCAAGGTGATCGCGCCATGGACATTGCCGGCGGCATTGGTGTGAAGCGGCACTTGCGGCTGTATCCGCATCCGGCACCTATCCGGTCCCTCGGCGCGCACCAATTGCTTGCCCAGCACCACCTCGTTGAAACGGGCGGCATCAGAAATCCGCCAGTGCTGCCAGCCGGGATTGTCCGGATCGGGCTCGCAAACGTAGCTGGTAAGAACAGGTCCGTCGCTCACGCTCAGACGTGCCGCTCGACCTGCATCTTCTTGATCTCGGCGATGGCCCGCGCGGGTGACAAACCCTTGGGGCAGACGTTGGCGCAGTTCATAATGGTGTGGCAGCGATAGAGGCGGAAAGGGTCTTCCAGCTCGTCAAGCCTTTCGCCGGTCATCTCGTCGCGGCTGTCGGCCAGCCAGCGGTAGGCCTGGAGCAGAACCGCCGGACCGAGGAACTTGTCCGAATTCCACCAGTAGCTGGGGCAGGCAGTGGAGCAGCAGGCGCACAGGATACACTCGTAAAGCCCGTCCAGTTTTTCACGCTGCGCGGGGCTCTGCAGCCGCTCCTTGCCCGATGGCGTAGTCGAGACGGTCTGCAGCCAGGGGCGGATTGAAGCGTATTGCGCGTAGAAATGGGTGAAATCGGGGACCAGATCCTTGATCACCTCCATATGCGGCAGGGGGGTGATGCGGATGTCGCCCTTCAAATCCTCGATCGCGGTGGTGCAGGCGAGGCCGTTGCGCCCATTCATGTTCATCGAGCAGGAACCGCAAATGCCCTCCCGGCAGGAACGGCGAAAGGTGAGGCTGGGATCGGCATCCGACTTGATCTTGATCAGCGCGTCGAG
>JANONQ010000552.1:0-3316 GCA_031420935.1 Novosphingobium sp.
GACGGCGACAAGGGGCGCTACCTTGGCAAGGGCGTGCTGAAGGCAGTTGACGCGGTGAACGGCGAGATTTCCGGCCGGCTGCTCGGCCTCGACGCCGAGGATCAGCGCGAGGTCGATCTCGCGATGATCGAACTTGACGGAACGGAGAACAAGGCCCGGCTCGGCGCTAATGCCATCCTCGGCGTGAGTCTCGCGGTCGCCAAGGCGGCGGCGAACGCGCGTGGACTGCCGCTGTATAGCTATATCGGCGGCGTCTCCGCGCATGTCCTGCCGGTGCCGATGATGAACATCATCAACGGCGGCGAACATGCTGACAATCCGATCGACTTCCAGGAATTCATGGTCATGCCGGTGGGTGCGCCGAGCCTGGCGGAGGCGGTGCGCTGGGGCGCGGAGATCTTCCACACGCTCAAGCGGGGCTTGGCTGAGAAAGGCCTGGCGACGGCGGTGGGCGACGAAGGCGGTTTCGCGCCCAATCTGGCCAGCACTCGCGCCGCGCTCGATTTCATCATGACCTCGGTCGAGCAGGCTGGCTTCAAGCCGGGCACGGACGTGGTGCTGGCGCTGGATTGCGCCGCCACCGAGTTCTTCAGGAACGGCAAGTACGAAATCAGCGGCGAGGGCCTGTCGCTGTCGCCGGTGGAGATGGCGGATTACCTCGCCAAGCTGTGCGACGACTATCCGATCCGCTCGATCGAGGACGGCATGGGCGAGGACGATTTTGCCGGCTGGAAGGCGCTGACCGACAAGATCGGCCATAAGGTACAACTGGTTGGCGACGATCTGTTCGTCACCAATCCGAAGCGGCTGGCGATGGGCATCGGCAAGGGGCTGGCCAATTCGCTGCTGGTCAAGGTCAATCAGATCGGCACGCTGACCGAGACGCTGGAAGCGGTCTCGATCGCCCAGCGCGCGGGCTATACGGCGGTGATGTCGCACCGCTCGGGCGAGACCGAGGACGCGACGATTGCCGATCTGGCGGTGGCGACCAACTGCGGGCAGATCAAGACGGGGAGTTTGGCGCGCTCGGACCGGCTGGCGAAGTACAACCAGCTGATCCGGATCGAGGAAGAGCTGGGCGATGCGGCGGTTTATGCGGGGGTTGGGGCGTTCGGGCGGCTCGCTTAAATCCTCCCCGTTCCGGGGAGAATTTACCGGGGTGAACATCAACGCGGACGCAGCCCCATTGATTTCAGGAGTATCCTTGTGTCACCTCGCCCTTGTGAGCGGAAAACGCGGCGAGAACATCTGCCGTCTCCTTGTCCGGAACCTTGAACACAGCGAGCGTCCGCCCCAGCTCTGCTGCGACTTCATCGAACTGCGCCGGAGAAATCTTCAGGTCGCGGTGGGCAACTTCCAGGCCAACCAGAGTGCTGCCGGGTTTTGTGGGCGTATATTGGAAGGGCCCGCCGGCAACATTGCAGACCCACAGCGTGCGCATGAATTTCAATCCCGGAAGGCGGGCCAAGTTGTTCGTGTGCCATTCCCGTAAGGCGGGATTTTCCGATTTCTGACCCACAATCGGATTTTGGACGACTGCATCGCTGAAATGATCGACCACAGCTGCGATGGCAAAAGCGCCTCCGAGGCGTTCGTAGAGACTTTTTTCCGCCATTTTTAAAGACCTTGAAAGGGAGTGACGTGCCGAAATGCGCCGACGCCAAGGCACGGCGCAGTGCAAACGTGCCGCCTGGCATATTGTTCCCAGACACGGGTGCGCCAAGCACGCTAGAGCGGCATGCGTAAAATCTGAGCCCCTTAACCCTCTCCCCTTTCATCGTCTCCCCGGGCTTGACCCGGGGTCCCGCTGCCCGTCATTCACGCACCATGGACCGCGAACACAAGGGCGGCTGGGTCTACATCATGGCCGACCGCTATCGCGGCGCGATGTACGTCGGCGTGACGTCGGACTTGCCGGCCAGGATATTCCAGCACCGCCAGAAAATCGGCTCCGATTTCTGCGCGCGCTATGGGATCGGCAGGCTGGTCTGGGCCGAACGCGGCGATGCAATCGAAGACTGTATCGCCCATGAAAAGCGGGTGAAGCGCTGGCGCAGGGAATGGAAGTTCGCCCTGATCGAACGGGGCAATCCTGATTGGTCTGATCTCTATGAACTGCTTGTCTGAGCGAGCATTGCGCGAGGACAAGCGGGACCCCGGGGCGAGCCCGGGGTGACGTGTTTGGGAAGTGGTTGGAAAATTCCAAGTCCACACGCTATCGGTGCACCGCCCAACATCATCTCGTCACCCCGGGCTTGACCCGGGGTCCCGCTGGAGTCGGCGGGCGCATCGCAGGGCATTAGTTTGGCCCAGCCTGAGCCAAGCAGAAACTTGGTGGCAGCGGACTTAACGCCACTCACCAGCCAAGAGAAAGGTGAGAGTCATGGCGATACACATACCAGACAGCATAATAGAGTAGATTGCAATCCAGAAGCCGCGGGATCTTCGAACCGTCCCTCTCAATTCTGCCCGACGCATTCTATTTCCGAAGACGAACATGCACGCATAGAGTATCGCCATGATGGGTATAAGGTAGTCGCCTTCTCCAAACAGGATCCCTATGCCTGCGACCACAAGTGCTGGGATAGCAATAAACAATCCCGCCGAATACATACCGGCGATTGTGACAAAACTCTCGGTCGCATTTCGCCTGAGCCGCTGCTGATGGGGAGTAAGGTCTTCGGACACAGACGCTGATTACGGGAGAGATCGGGCGTCTGCAATGGCGGAGTGCAAGGATCCAACCCGACAAAACAAAAACCCCGCCCGGATCGCTCCAGGCGGGGTCTTCATTCACCCGTCCTTCGACAGGCTCAGGATGAGCGGATGCAGCGGTAACTAAACCCCCGCCTGCGCCGCCAGCGCTGCGAGCAGCAGCAGCGCCACAATGTTGGTGATCTTGATCATCGGGTTGACCGCCGGTCCCGCGGTGTCCTTATAGGGATCGCCGACCGTGTCGCCGGTCACCGCGGCCTTGTGGGCATCGCTGCCCTTGCCGCCGTGGTTGCCGTCCTCGATGAACTTCTTGGCGTTATCCCACGCGCCGCCGCCCGACGTCATCGAGATGGCGACGAACAGCCCGCTGACGATCACACCTAGCAGCAAGGCGCCCAGCGCCGCGAAGCCCTGGGCCTGCCCGGCGACCGCGGTGATGACGAAATAGACCACGATCGGGGCCAGCACCGGCAGCAGCGAGGGGATAATCATCTCGCGGATGGCGGCCTTGGTGACCAGATCGACCGTGCGGGCATAGTCGGGCTTGGTCTCATAGGTCATGATGCCGGGGTTGTTCTTGAACTGATCGCGAACATCCTTG
>JANONQ010000553.1:0-4276 GCA_031420935.1 Novosphingobium sp.
ACCCTGTTTCTCGCCATTTCGCAATCGGGCCAGAGCCCCGACATCGTCGTCTCGGCGCGCGCGGCACGCGAGGCCGGGGCCTTGGTGGTCGCCGTGGTCAATGATCCGCACTCGCCGCTGGCTCAGGCCGCCGAGGTGGTAATTCCCATGCTCGCCGGTCCCGAACGCAGCGTGGCCGCGACCAAATCGTTCATCGCCTCGCTGTTTGCCGTCCTCCAGCTGGTCGCCGCCTGGACGGACGACGGCGCGCTTCACGGCGCCGTCGCCAGTGTCCCGCCGGTGCTCCGGCGGGCCTGGGGCCTTGACTGGTCGCCCGCAGTCGCGGCGCTTACCGGAGCAGAAAACCTGTTCGTCCTCGGGCGCGGACCGAGCCTTGCCATCGCCCAGGAGCTGGCCCTGAAACTCAAGGAGACGTCGTGCCTTCACGCCGAGGCGTTCAGCGCGGCCGAAGTCAAGCACGGTCCGATGGCGCTGGTTGGCGCCGGATTTCCGGTCATCATGCTGGCGCCCAATGACGCAGGGCAGGCCGCTTTTGCGGCGCTCGCAGGCGATTTCGTTTCGCGCGGGGCGGCAGTGATGCTGACCGGGGGGCAGCAGACTGGAGCAGTGGAGCTGCCGTCGTTGTCCGGGCTCGATCCTTTCGTTGCCCCGCTCGCCGCGATCCAGAGCGCCTACCGCTTCGCCGCTGCGCTGAGCCTGGCGCGCGGGTTCGACCCCGATCATCCGCCGCATCTGCGCAAAGTGACCGAGACCCGATGAACCCGGTCGCGCTTCAGGCTTCGCGCGTGCTGACGCCCACCGGTTTCGCGCCGGACTACTGCGTGCTGGTGGACGATGGAGCCATCGCCGCAGTGATGCCGTCCAGCGACTGCCCGGCGCATCTGCCCAAGCGCCGCCTGGCGGGGGATCTGCTCCCCGGCTTCATCGACCTCCAGGTCAACGGCGGCGGCGGCATTCTGTTCAACGACCAGCCGACGGTCGATGGCATCGCCAGGATCGGGCAGGCGCACCGGCGCTTCGGCACCACCGGTTTTCTGCCGACTCTCATCAGTGACGATCTCGCGGTCATCGCGCGCGCGATCGCGGCGGCCGATGCCGCCATCGCGCAAGGCGTGCCGGGCGTACTCGGTATTCATATCGAGGGGCCGTTTCTCAACCCCGCGAAAAAGGGCATCCACGACGCGTCGCGGTTCAGGATTCTCGATGCGGACGCGATCCAACTTCTATCCTCGTTGCAACGCGGCTGCACCCTGGTCACGCTGGCGCCGGAACTAGCCCCGCCCGGCGCAATTCGCGCATTGGTCGATCGGGGAGTGGTGGTCGCAGCCGGTCACACGGCGGGGACCTATGACGACATCCAGGCGGCCCTTGACGAAGGCCTGAGCGGCTTCACCCATCTGTTCAACGCGATGACCCAGCTTGGCAGCCGCGAGCCGGGCGTGGTCGGTGCGGCGCTCGACAGCCGCGACAGCTGGTGCGGGCTGATCGCCGATGGCCATCATGTCCATGCGGCGAGCCTGCGCATCGCGCTCGCGGCAAAAGGGGCGGGGCGGCTGGCGCTGGTCACCGATGCCATGCCCACCGTCGGCTGGGAGGGGCGGGAATTTGTGCTGGGCGGACAGCGCATCCGCGCCGACGGCGGCCGCTGTGCCTCGCCCGATGGCACGCTCGCCGGATCCGATCTCAACATGGCCGAGGCGGTGCGCAACGCCGTGCGTCTGATGGACGTGGATTATGCCAGCGCCGTCCGGATGGCGAGCGCGGTGCCGGCCTGGGTGCTGGGGATGTCGGACAAACGCGGTTCGATTGCGCCGGGGCTGCGCGCCGATCTGGTGCTTGCCGATGCCCGGGGAATGGTCCGTGAGACCTGGATCGACGGGGCATCGCAGCGGGTCGCCCAGGGCCGGTAGCCACAAAGCCGATCGTTACTCTTGCTCCGCTCGCCGGCGGGCCAGCAATACAGCGCCGTCGAGCGCATCACCCAGCGGCTCGCGCAGCCGCGCCCGGATGCTGGGGGCGAGCCACTCCCGCATCCGTGCGGCGACGCCGCCCATCAGGCTGCATTGCGGCGCGCCAAAAGCGAACAGAGTGCGGATCATCGCTTCGATCCGCCGGCCTGCGTCCTGGACGATCAATTCCGCAACCGTGTCGCCCCGGTCCGCATGGTCGAGCACCAGCGGGGCGAATGCGCCATAGTCTGCGGGGGTAGCCTGCGCCGTCCAGTCGACGATCTCGCTTGCCAGGCCATGAAAATGGTCGAGCACCGCATCGGTCATGGCGGAGTGGGCGATGCGTCCGTCGCGGGCCCACAGCGAGCGCCGGATCGCGCGCAAGCCGAGTTCGGCCCCGCTGCCTTCGTCGGATACCGGAAAGCCGTAACCACCGAGGGTGAAAATCTGGTCGCCGACCCGGCCAAAGCCGACGCTGCCGGTGCCGACGATGACAATGGCGCCGTCTTCGCCGGCATGCGCGCCGAGGTTGGCAATCGCCGCATCGCTGGCAAAGGCGGTGGAGCGGAAGGGAAAGTCGTGCGCCTTGAGCCCTTGCAGGAAGCCGCGGCGGTTTAGGCCGGCGGTGCCTATGCCCGCCCGGATCGCGGCGGTTTCGGCCGCGCTCAGCCCGGCCTCGGCCAGGGCTTGGCTGTAGCAATCCGTAATCGCCTGCAACGCCTGCAGCAGACCGCGCGGGGTATTGGCTGCGCCCGCCTCGCCCGTGCCCATGATCCGTCCGTCGGCGCTGACCAATCTTGCCCGGGTGTGGGTGCCGCCCGCGTCGATTCCAAGGTACAAGTCCATGCCTTTACCGATACCGGCAAAGTCGAAGCTGGCAAGATGATATGGAACTGGCCAAGCCTTCGGCCGGAGAATGGCGACAAGGGAGAGACGCATTGCCGACCGAGGACTTCAGCAGCCGCTACGCCGATCTCGATCTCTGGCCGACTGGCGACGCCGTCGCGGCGATGCTCGAAGGTCAGCTTGCAGCCGCAGGAGCGGTGCAGGCGCAAGCCTCAGCGATCGCCCGGGCCGCGGAGGCGGCGGCAGCGCGGCTTGCCAAGCCCGCCGGGCGGCTGATCTACGTCGGGGCGGGTGCCTCCGGGCGGATCGCGGTGCAGGACGGGGTGGAACTCGGGCCGACATTCGGCTGGGCCAGCGAGCGTCTGGTCTATCTGCTGGCGGGCGGAACGGCGGCACTGCTGGCTAGCGTCGAGGGGGCAGAGGACGACGCGGGCGCAGGCGAGGCGGCCATGCGCGCGGCGGCCCCGACGCCAAACGACGTGGTGGTCGGCGTCGCGGCGAGCGGCACTACACCCTACACCGTCGCTGCCGTCCGTACGGCGCATGACAGCGGGGCCCTGACGATCGGGCTTGCCGGCAATAGCGGAACGCCGCTGCTGCACATCGCCGCGCATCCCATTTTCCTCGACACCGGCGCCGAAATTGTCGCCGGCTCGACGCGCATGAAGGCGGGCACGGCCCAGAAGATCGCGCTGAACCTGTTTTCGACAGCCGTGATGCTGCGGCTAGGGCGGGTTTATAATGGCCTCATGATCGCCATGCGGGTATCCAACGACAAGCTGCGGCGCCGGGCCGTGCAGATGATCTGCGAAATCGCGCGGGTGGAGCGTG
Organism: Novosphingobium sp.; assembly: GCA_031420935.1. Lineage (GTDB taxonomy): Bacteria > Pseudomonadota > Alphaproteobacteria > Sphingomonadales > Sphingomonadaceae > Novosphingobium. The sequence continues at coordinate 3,627 of JANONQ010000553.1, forward strand.
CCGCGGCCGAAGCAGCGCTGCTCCAGGCTGGCGATGACATCAGGCTGGCGACGCTGATCGCCCTTGGCGCAGCGCCTGAACACGGTGCCGCCTCCCTGTCCGCGGCCGGCGGCAATCTGCGATTGGCAATCCGGCAAGTCAAAACCGAGGCGTGAGCCAAGACCGGGCTGCTTTGTAATTTGGCCTGCATGTGCCGAACGGAGGAACCATCGGGCCGGACAGCCGCGCGATGCGGTCAATGCTGACCTCTTCCACGATCGGCCGCTGTTCGTCGGAGAGGGCAAAATCTACAGCGCCGGGTCAATCGGCGATCGAAATTGCGCGCTCCGGGCAGGCCTTCATGCCCATTTCCGCTGCCTTTTCCTCGCCCGCCGGAACTTCGACCTGGCCCCCCACAGCCGAGTTGTAGCCCTGGTCATCGAGCGCGAACACCGCCGGCGCATATTTCCAGCAGCGGCCGTGCCCGCTGCACAGAGCGCTATCGACATTCATCAACATGGAGCGGCCCTCACCATTCGAGATGCATGCTGTTCATCGCGCGCAGGAAACCGGTCTCATAACTTGGCTCGGTCCCGGGCTTGAGGCGGAAGCGCGGAATGCCCCGCAGCCACGCCTCGAGAAACACGCGCAGTTCGACGGATTACCGGGCG
>JANONQ010000554.1:0-4135 GCA_031420935.1 Novosphingobium sp.
GCCTGAGGCCGGTGATGAGGCGGGGCGCTTCCCCCTCGGCATCGCGCGCGGGCAGGTAGCGCAAACTTATATCGTCGCGGAGACGGCGGACGGCCTCGTGCTGGTCGATCAGCATGCCGCGCATGAACGGCTGGTGCTGGAACGCCTGCGCGCTGCCGGGGCAGGAGAAAGTGCCGCCGCGGCGCAAGCGCTGCTACTGCCCGAGGTCGTCGAACTCGATGAGCCCGCTTGCGACCGGCTGGAAGAACGCGCCGCACAGCTGGCCGACTACGGTCTCGCGATCGAACGCTTCGGCCCCTCGGCGATGCTGGTCCGCGCGGTGCCTTCGGCGCTGGCGCGGGGCGATGTCCAGGCGCTGGTCCGCGACATTGCCGATGATCTCGCTCAGAACGGTGACGCACTGCTGCTCGGCGAACGGCTCGATCATGTGCTGGCGACGATGGCCTGCCACGGTTCGGTGCGGGCTGGCCGGACGCTCTCCGTCGCCGAGATGAATGCGCTGCTCCGCGAGATGGAACGCACGCCGCGATCGGGCCAATGCAACCATGGGCGCCCTACGTGGGTTATGCTCAGGCATGATGACATCGAAAAATTGTTCGGCAGGCGATAGCGCCGGATTCAAACTGGTCCTTGGGATTAGCCTGCTGGTCGCCGGATGCGGGTATTTTGACCAGCCTGCGTCACGAAAAATGGATGACGAGCGTGCGGTGGCGATGGTCAAGGCGGCCCAGAACGAGCTCCCGCCGCGGCGCACTTTGCAGCCGGAAACGCTGCCGAGCGGCATTGCCCGCGTGGCAGGCGCGCAGGGTGCTGGCTGCGCCTTCAGCATCGGTACGAATCCCAAAGACCCGATTTTCCGTGCCGGTCCGACGCACGGCCAGATCAGGATCGACGGTGCGCTGGTGGGCTTGTCGGCCGACAGCGGCAGTCTGGAAGTTACGCCCGGCCTGCGCCAGCAGTATGACGGCAAGAAAATCTCGCTGGAAGTAGCGCGCGACGCCAATGATACAACGAATGTGGCGCAGGGCACTCGCTGGCCGGCCAAGCTCACCATCCGCGACCAATACGAGCGCCCGGTCTTTTTCGGCGTGGGCACGATGAACTGCGGATCATAGGTCTCCGCGCACCCGGATCAAATTGATCGCGATGAAGCTCACCACCACCTCGTCGTGCTGGTTAAGCAGTTTCAGCCTGGTCCGGTAACTGCCCATTTCCGGGCGGGAGCGGCTGGGCGTCTTTTCGAGCACTTCGCTCTCTACGCACAGCGTGTCGCCCGGATAGACTGGCTTGTGGAAGCGCAGCTCGTCGATGCCGGGTGAGCCGAGGCCGGCGTGTTCCGCCACCTTGAAGTTCTCGACAATCATGCTCATCGCCATCGCGCAGCTATGCCAGCCGCTGGCCGCGAGCCGCCCGAAATGGGTCTGCGCGGCGGCTTCGTCGGACAGGTGGAAAGGCTGCGGATCGTAGCGAGAGGCGAACTCCACTACTTCCTCGCGCGTAACAGCATAGCTGCCGAAACGATCTACCGCGCCCACCTTTACATCCTCGAAATACCGCATGGCTGGGTCCCTCAGACGTTGAACTTGAAGTGCAGCACGTCCCCGTCCTGCACGACATATTCCTTGCCCTCCTGCCGCAGCTTGCCCGCCTCCTTCGCGCCGGCCTCGCCGTTCAGCGCGACATAATCGTCATAGGCGATGGTTTCCGCCCGGATGAAGCCGCGCTGCATGTCGGAGTGGATTTCGCCGGCGGCATCGGGGGCTTTGGCCCCGGTGTGCACCGTCCACGCCCGCGCCTCCTTGGGGCCAACGGTGAAGAAGGTGATCAGGTGGAGCAGATCGTAGCCAGACCGGATGATGCGGGCGAGGCCGGTTTCGTGGAGGCCCAGCTCTTCAAGGAAGGCCATGCGCTCATCATCCGCCATGCCGCTGATTTCGCTCTCGATCGCTGCGGAAACGATTACCGCCTGCGCGCCCTCGGTCTTGGCCTTGTCGAACACCCGCGCGGAGAAGGCGTTACCCTCGGCGGCGGCTTCTTCCTCGACATTGCAGACATAGAGCACTGGCTTGGCGGTGAGCAGCTGCGCGCTCGCGAAGACGCGCGCCTCTTCCTCGTCCTTCGGTTTGGTCAGCCGCGCCGGCCTGCCCTCGCGCAGCAGGTCGAGCGCCTGGCCAAGCACCGAGGCGGCGATCTTTGCTTCCTTGTCGCCCTGCGCGGCCTTCTTTTGCGCCGCGGGAACGCGCTTTTCCAGGCTTTCGAGGTCGGACAGCATCAGCTCGGTCTCGACCGTCTCGGCGTCGGACACCGGATCGATCGTGTTTTCGACATGCTGGATATCGACATTCTCGAAGCAGCGCAGCACATGGATGATCGCATCGACCTCGCGGATATTGCCGAGGAACTGGTTGCCCAACCCTTCGCCCTTGCTGGCCCCGCGCACCAGCCCGGCGATATCGACGAAGCCCAGCTGGGTCGGGATGATCTTGGCGCTGGCGGCGATCTTCGCCAGCGTATCGAGGCGCGCATCGGGCACGCCAACATTGCCGACATTGGGCTCGATCGTGCAGAACGGATAATTCGCCGCCTGCGCCGCCTGCGTCTCGGTCAGCGCATTGAACAGCGTCGACTTGCCGACATTGGGCAGACCCACGATACCGCATTTGAAACCCACTATTTCTTTCCTTTGAAAAGTGCGCTGATCCAGCTCGGAAGCGATTGCTTTGAGGCACTTAAATTCTTCATCCGATTGACAAGGGGCAAGTCACTGTCGGTAATCAATCCAGTTGACCTATGATATCGCGCCTTGGATTCAGTCTTCTGCGCCGCGCTCATTGCAAGAAATGCTTCTGTTTTCGCCTCATTGATTCTTCCAATGCCTGCGAATAAAATCGCCTTGCAAGCATGTTGACGAAATTCCTCAAGGGGAAAAATTGGGTGTGGATTCCAAAATTCATCTAATATTTCGAGTGCTTCTGCAAAATAGGGTCGCATTTCATTTTCCGCGATCCAAAGAGGAAAATGAAGTGTCGCTCGCCCCTTAATATTTGGCTTCTCTCGCACTCGCTCGATAGACTTGCGAAAATACTCTATGGCAGCCTCGGTATGACCAAGGGCCTTCTCGCATTCCGCTCGCTGTTCAAGAATGAGGCAGAGTTCAAGAGTATTTGGATCAATATCTGCGGCTCGTTTGAGCATGGCGATGGATTTTTCATGCTTCCCGATATCGGCGAGTTCCAGCGCTTGTATTCGAAGGTACTGACTTCGATTTGCTGGACGACGGCTTCGTGCGAGGCGCGATTCAAATGCCAAAGTGCTTGCATCATCGACGCACGGTATACGGAACCAGTCGGTCATAGCTCGCCCCTCAACCTAACCGCCACCTCATTCATAAACCGCGCATCATTCCCCTTCGCCAGCCATGCCGCCTCCGCCGCCACCGCGCCCAGCATATCCGCCAGCGGGTCGAGCTCCGCCTTGGCGTAATTGCCCAGGACATAGCCGGTCACCCGGTCCTTGTGCCCGGGATGGCCGATGCCCAGCCGCACGCGGCGGAAGTCTGGGCCGAGATACTGGTCGATCGAGCGCAACCCGTTATGCCCGGCAGTGCCGCCGCCCTGCTTCACCTTGACCTTGAACGGGGCGAGATCAAGCTCGTCGTGGAACACGGTCAGCGCGTCCAGCTCCAGCTTGTAGAAGCGCAGCGCCTCGCCGACGCTGCGGCCGCTTTCGTTCATGAAGGTGGCGGGCTTGAGCAGGATGATCCGTGTCCCGGCGATGCGGCCGTCCTGCATCCAGCCGAGGAACTTTTTCTGCACCGGCCCGAAGCCGTGAACGTCGGCAATGGTGTCCGCCGCCATGTAGCCGGCGTTATGCCGCTGCATGGCGTACCCAGGACCGGGATTGCCGAGGCCGACCCAGAGCTGCATCTAAACTCCCCTCCCGCTCATCCTGAGCTTGTCGAAGGAGGGTGGGCCTGTCAGCAACTGACGCAGGTCGCCCGACAGGCCCACCCCAACCCCTCCCGCAAGCGGGAGGGGCTTAAGGCAGATCAACCCTCGGTTTCAGCAGGCGTTTCTTCGGCGTCGCCTGCTTCGCTCTTCATCGCGGAAGGAGCGACGATCGTGGCGATGGTGAA
>JANONQ010000555.1:0-1768 GCA_031420935.1 Novosphingobium sp.
GCCGAGGCGGAGGCGAAAGCGGTGCCCGGCAGTGACAAACTGGCCGTCACTGTCGCCCGCAATTTTGCCAAGCTGATGGCCTATAAAGACGAGTATGAGGTCGCCCGCCTGCATAACGATCCGGCATTCAAGAAGCTTGTCACCGAAACCTTCGAGGATGGGGCCAGGCTGCATTACAACCTTGCTCCGCCGCTGTTTTCCAAGCGGGATCCGCAGACCGGACATTTGCTGAAGCGCGAATTCGGATCATGGCTCGGCGGTGCGTTTGGCTTTCTCGCCCGGATGAAGGGCCTGCGCGGAACCGCGTTCGATCCGTTCGGCCGAACCGCGGAGCGCAAGATGGAGCGCGCCCTGATCGGCGAGTATGAGGAACAGATGACGATGGTCGCAGGTGCGCTGACGGCGAGCAATCATGCCGCCGCCGTCGCGCTCGCCAGCCTGCCCCAACAGATTCGCGGCTATGGGCATATCAAGGACGAAAATGTCGCCAAGGTGCGCGCGCTGGAACCGGCGTTGCTTGAGAAATTCCGCAATGCGGGATCGGCTGCTTTGACGCGCGACAGGATACAAAACCTACAAAGCGCATGAGCGCTGACCAGAGAGGAACACCAATGTTCAAGATGCTTATCGATGGGGCGCTGGTTGAGGCAGACGAGCAGAGCGATGTCATCAATCCGGTCGATGAAACGACGATCGCGCGTGTCCCGGACGCCAGTCCGGCAGACGTGGACAGTGCTGTGGCGGCGGCTTCGAAAGCATGGAAGAGTTGGCGCGAGACTTCGTTCGAGACACGCAAAACGGTGATTTCGGCAATCTCCAAGGCCATTGCCGACAATGCCGAGGAACTGGCCGGGCTGCTCGTCAAGGAAACCGGACGGCCGATGGGCGTCGCCCAGTTCGAGATCGGCCTGGCGCAGCAATATCTCGACTATGCCGCGCAGCAGCGGCTCGATCCGGAAATTGTCGCTGACAGCGATACCAGCCGGGTGGAGTTGCACCGCAAGCCGCTGGGGGTTGTTGCCGCGATCGTTCCCTGGAACGCGCCGCTCTATCTCGCCGCGAACAAGATCGGTCCGGCCCTGATTGCCGGCAACACCGTCGTCGTCAAACCCGCGCCGACGACGCCGCTGACGACGTTGCGTTTGGCCGAACTGATTGCCGGGATTGTACCTGCGGGCGTGGTCAATGTGGTGTCGGGCGGCAATGCGGTGGGTGAGCAACTAGTCAGCCATCCCGATGTGGCAAAGGTGGCGTTCACCGGCTCGACGCAGACGGGGCGAAAGATAATGGCGGCAGTCGCACCTTCGCTCAAGCGGCTGACGCTGGAGCTGGGCGGCAATGATGCCGCGATCGTCCTGCCCGATGCCGATCCCAAAGCGATTGCGCCGGCGCTATTCGGACTTGCCTTCTTCAATTCGGGTCAGGTCTGCGCCGTCATCAAACGGCTTTATGTGCATGACAGCCTGTATGACGCGGTTTGTGACGAGATTTCCGCCATAGCCAACGCTTCGACGCTAGGTGACGAAGGTGATCCCAGCCTGCAATTCGGTCCGGTCCAGAACCGGGCGCAATATGACAAGGTTCTGACCTTCCTTGCCGATGCCCGCGCTAACGGCTCGATTATCGCCGGCGGAGAAGCGCGCGCAGGTCCCGGCTATTTCGTGCCCCTGACGGTGGTGCGCGACATCAGCGATGGCACGATGACCGTGGATGAGGAGCCTTTTGGCCCGATCCTGCCGATCATCCGCTACAGCGATATCGACGATGT
>JANONQ010000556.1:0-1558 GCA_031420935.1 Novosphingobium sp.
GTGACGATTGGCGCGCTGCTGATGACCTGCGGCCATTTCGCGCTGGCGTTCGACGAGACCTTCCTGCTTGCTCTGCTGCTGCTGGTTACGGGCGCGGGGATGCTGCGCGGCAATCTCAAGGCGCAGATCCGCTCGCTTTACGCTGCCGGAGACCGGCGGCAGGCGGATGCCTTCCAGGTCTATTCCTTCGTGGTCAATTTCGGCGCCTTCATCGCCCCAATCGTCTCGGGCGGTATTGCCGCGGTCTATGGCTGGCATGCCGGCTTCGCCGTCGCCGGCTTCGGCATGCTGATCGGCCTGGTCTGGTACCTTGCCGGCTCCCGCCACCTCCCGCGCGAGAGCGAAAAGCGCATTGCCCAAGCCGGCGGAAAGCTCAATTCCGCCCAACGCAAGAACCTGCTGCTGCTGGCGCTGATGTGGCCGATCTCGGTCGCCTTCTGGACCGCGCAGGCGCAAATCTGGAATGTTTACAACATCTGGGTGCGCGACACGATCGACCTTTCCATCGGCAGCTTCACCATGCCGGTGCCGTGGCTGCAATCGCTCGACGGGCTGGCGCCTGCGATCTTCATCCCGTTGGTAATCTGGATCTGGCGGCGGCAGGCGGCGCGCGGCCGGGAGCCCGATCTGTTCATCAAGATGGGGATCGGCTGCCTGATCTTCGCCGCCAGCGTGGGGCTGCTGGCCCTGTCCCCCATGTTCGCCGACAGTGCCGGCCGCTCGCCGCTGGCCGTGCCGGTGCTGTTCCATGTGTTCTCGAACTTCGGCGCGGTCTATTTCTCGCCGGTGATGATGACGCTCTACGCCAGCCGCGCGCCCGCCCGGCTGCGCGGCACCATGCTCGGGGTCGATGCGCTGTCGGTGTCGGCGGCGAGCCTGATCAGCGGCTATATGGGCGGCTTGTACGAGACCATGTCGCCCTCCACCTTCTGGTGGATCAACGCCGGGATCGTCGGCAGCGCCGGCGTGCTGCTGGTGATCGGCTCCAGACCGCTGCGGAAAATCTTCGGGCCGGAGTGGCAATCGGCCGATCCGCTGGAGGACGATCTTACCATTCCGGAGGCGAAACCGGCGCTGGCTTGAGCGGCCTTCGACAAGCTCAGGCTGAGCGGGGTTTGGGGGATGCGCGCCAAAGAAGCTGGTATCAGAGGATATATTTCGACAAATCGCTGTCCTTGGCCAGCGACGCCAGGCGGCCGCTGACATAGGCGGCATCGATCGTCACGGTTTCGCCGGCCCGGTCCTCGGCCTCGAAGCTGATCTCCTCGAGCAGCTTTTCCATCACTGTCTGCAGCCGCCTGGCGCCGATGTTCTCGATGCTTTCGTTGACCTGCGCAGCGATCTTGGCGACTTCACGCGCGGCCTCCGGAGTGAAAACGAGCGTCACTTTCTCGGTTGCCAGCAGCGCGCAATATTGCTCGACGAGGTTGGCGCGGGTTTCGGTCAGGATACGGACGAAATCCCCCTCAGTCAGCGCCTTGAGTTCGACCCGGATAGGCAGGCGGCCCTGTAGTTCAGGCAGCATGTCGCTCGGTTTGGCGAGGTGGAACGCACCGCT
>JANONQ010000557.1:0-4294 GCA_031420935.1 Novosphingobium sp.
GTGCTCGACCCCGCGAAGATCGACTGGCATGCCGTTGCCGCGGGTACGCAGGAATTGCGCGTCCGTCAGCTGCCGGGGCCGGCAAATTCAATGGGGAAGGTTAAATTCCTTTTTCCCAACGAACTCGGCATTTACCTCCACGATACGCCCGATCGCGATCTGCTGGCCAAGCCGGAGCGGCATTTCAGCAATGGTTGCATCCGCCTGGAAGATGCGCCGGGCTTGGGCAAGTGGCTGCTCGGCCAGCCGCTTGCCGCAATTTCGCGCGGGCCTGAGCAGGTAATCGCATTGCCGGCGCCGGTGCCGGTCTACGTCACCTATCTGACTGCCACCGAAAGCGAGGACGGGGCTACCCTGCTCGGCGATGTCTATGGGCGCGACGCGGTGACTTTGGCGGCAAAGTAGTGCGCTGCGGTCGTTGGGCGGAGCCTTGGCCGAACCCAGCCGTTAGTTCGGCGAGTACCTCCCCAGGAGTGCGCCGTGGCCGCATCATGGCAACCACGCCGGAACCGCCTTGGCCCTGCCCTCGCTGCGGGGGCGATCGAGTGCGGCCTGGCGGCGATGATCATATGGGGTCTTGCCGGCCGCCAGTCAGCACCGCCCAGGCCGGATACGCAGTTCGTTGCGATCACCCCGAGGAAGCAGCCCGCGCCCGCTCCCACCGCGACACCCTCCAGACCGGCGGAAAGCGCAGCCGCTGCCCCGCCCGCTCCGAAAGCCAAGGCAATGCCGGTTGCCGCACCGAGCCCGCGCATCGCGATCGCCTCGCCGACGCCGGCGGCAACTGTGGCGGGACAGGGCAGTCAGGCAAGCGCCGGGGCGGCATTGGCCGGTCCGGGTAGCGGCGCAAGCGGCCGGGGTGACGGGAACGGTGCGGGCGGAACGGGCGACGGTGGCAGTGGCGGCAAGACCTATCCGCCTGTCCGGGTTGCCGGCGCGCTAAGCGACCGCGACTACCCGAGGATGGCGGGCGGGCGCGGACGCGGGGGCACTGTCGCGATAAGCTTCCGGGTGCGCGATGACGGCCGCGTGGATAGCTGCCGGGTGATCCGTTCGAGCGGCGAGGAAATGCTCGACGAATTGACCTGCGAATTGGTGGAAATGCGCTTTCGCTATCGCCCGGCGCGCGATGAAACCGGCCAGCCAATCGACTATCTGCTGCGGACCAGCTTTACCTGGGGTCTGCGTCAACGATCGTAAACGGAGCGCGACCCGTCCAAATGCGGCTGGCTCAGTCGACGCGGGCCAGCCGTGCGGCGCTGGGCCCCATCGCGTCTTGCGCGTAGACGTCCGGCTGAAACGCGATCCGGCCATTGCTAGGCATGGCGGTGAGGTAGGTCAGATATACCGGCACAGCTTCGGGCAGTTCGACCCGCTGTTCGGGCTCTTTCTTCTTGCGAGGGAGCGGCTTGTTTAGCAGCCAGCGACCAAAACGAGCGGCATCTTCCAGCCGCACACAGCCCGAACTGAGCTGCCGCGAATCTTTGAGCAACAGCTCCTTATCGGGCGTATCGTGCAGGTAGATACCCTGATCGTTGGGGAACATGAATTTGACGCCGCCCATGAAATTGGTGGCGCCGGGCAGCTGGCGGACGCGCGGGGTCATCACCCCCGCTTCGACGCTGTGCCAATTGACCTTCGAAGGATCGACGACGGTGGCTTTTTCGCTCCAGTCCGACAAGACCTGATAGCCGCCCTCGTGTAGATAGCCGAGGCCCTTGGCCAGGACGTTATAGGCAATCCGCTGCCGCACCAAGTCGTCGGGCACGTTCCAGTAGGGATTGACGATGGCATAGCGGATGAAACCCGCCATGATCGGCGTCTGGTGGTCCGGCTTGCCAACCACCACTCGCATCGAATCGACCGGACGGCCGTCCTCATACATCCAAAGCGTCGCCGTTGCCGAATCAACTAGGACGTAGCGGCGCCCTGGATTGGCCGGAATCGCACGGACCCGCGCGAGGGTGCTGAAAAGTTGCTGCCGTTGCTCCGGGGCATAGCCAGGATCGGCTAGCGCCTCGCGCAGCGGCGCGTAAAACGGGTGCATCCAACCCATGGCCGCAACATACCCATCGAGCGATTGCGCTGCGGCGGCTGCCTGAAGTGCGGAGGTCGTAGTCGGCACGACCGGCATCAGCGCTTGCCCTGCATAAAGCATCGCGCTTCGCGGCAAGGCGCGCATCGCCTTGACATAGGCCGCGAGCGACCTCGACAGGGCCCGCTCGGCATCGGCAAGATCGTCAGGCGAGCCATCTTGTGCCCGCTCTAGGGTCCGAACTAGTTTCCCCAGCTTAAAATTCTTAGGCCTCAGACCATCCAGCTGCGCGGTCTCCAGTTGGCGCAGCAGGATCTCCGCAGCGTGCGAGATCCGGCCATCGGCGCTGATCCACATCGGGCGATTACCACGAGCGGCATAAAACGGTCGCAAGTCAGTCTCAGCAGTTCGCGCGATTTCGGCCCGCAGAATGTAACCCGGATCGTAATTCTCGTAGGATTGCGCAAGTAGCGGGGCGGCGCCGACCGGAGTCAGCGCCCCCCACGCTAGCGCAAGCAGCAGCCGCCGAACCCGTCGCCGGCGTTTGTCGGCATAAACGGCAGGGACAGTGCTGCTCATCATCGTCAGCCGCGCTCGCCTGAGCGATAGCTCGCCGGCATCGGCTGAACCATTGGCTCGCCTTCGTAATAACGGCCTTCGCGGACATAACCGTCAGTGCAACCATCATTATTGGAGTCAGCCCAGACCGCGCCGGCAATGCCGCCGACCGCCGCGCCAACCAGCGCACCGCCAAGCACGCCCACGCCGCCCGCAAGCAGGCCTACGCCAGCTCCGGCAGCAGCGCCGAGGCCGGCACCGGTGACAGCGGTCTTGCCAACCGAGCGGCAGTCTCGCGGAGCGGGAGCAGCGGACGACTGGTAGTTCGGATCATAACCGGCCGGCGCACCCTCATAATACTGGCCTTCACGGACATAGCCATCAGTGCGGCCGTCGTTGTTACGGTCGTTCCAGACGGCCCCGGCAATGCCTCCTACCGCAGCGCCGATTACCGCGCCAGTCAGCAGGTCGCCGCCGGCAAGGGCGGACACGCCGGCACCGCCGGCAGCGCCGATGGCGGCACCAGTTCCGGCACTGGCGAGCGTGCCATCGTCTCTCATTGAGTTGCAAGCGCCCAGCGGCAGTGAGACTGCGGCTAAAAGCAAGAGAACAGATCTTTTCACCGGACTTCTCCTTCGAACGAGACGAGCGGAAAAGTTGTCCCGCCCTTGGACAGACTGTGCCCTATCCGCTTAACGCCGGAGGTTCGCGAGTGTTCCATTGTGCGAGCTGCCGAGATTCCACTGATCCAAGATAGCGGGCACCGTCCGCCACGCCGGGGACGCCATTCCGCTTCAATATGGGCATCGCAAAGCGCGCCGCCAGTGTTCCACCGGGACGAAGCGCCCGCCATTCTGGACGAATTGCCGAAGCGAGGGGAATCGCACTTGCCGCCTGCTGGTCGCGGGCCACCGGTTCCAAGACCGGGAGGCCACGCGACGTATCGGGCTGCATCTGGTAACGGGCAAAAAATGTCCCAGCCAGCTGCAGCCGTTTTCCTTGACTTTGGGCCGATCAATGCCTAGCTGCCCGCTTCCCGTCAATTCGTGATACCGGAGTGCCCTATGGCGCGCGTTACCGTCGAAGATTGCGTCGACAAGATCCCCAACCGTTTCGATCTGGTACTGATCGCCGCGCAACGCGCGCGCGAGATTTCGGGCGGAGCGGAACTCACCATCGACCGCGACCGCGACAAGAATCCGGTCGTCGCCTTGCGCGAGATCGCCGAGGAGACAGTGCGGCCCGCACTGCTCCACGAAACGCTGATCGGCACTCTGCAACGCGTGCTGCCGGATGATGATGACGTCGTCGATGAAATCGGCTCGCTCAGCCAGTCGGCCGAAGCGCTGCGGATCACTGCGGCGGCACCGGTGCGCAATACTTCGCTAGGCGGAGACTACGAGGGGTAAGGCTTTGCGCTTCGGTATATAACCAAAAGGCTCCGGATGATTCCGGAGCCTTTTGTTTTTACGCCAGCTCGATTACGCCCCCTGCGGCGCGGGGGGCGATCCGGTTCGGGGCTTGCCCGATTTGGGAATCGCCGAACCACGGACCGGAACCGGGATAGCGGGGCCCTTGGGCACTTCGGGCCGGTCGATCTTGCCGGTCTCCATCAGCTCCTTGATCTCATCCCCGGTAAGCGTTTCAAGCTCGAGCAAGGCATTGGCGAGGAGGTGGAGTTTGTCCTCGTTTGTCTTGAGG
>JANONQ010000558.1:0-6392 GCA_031420935.1 Novosphingobium sp.
ACCATGCCGCTGAGCATGGTGCGGCTGTCGGCCGGGCGCGAGAGCATGTCGGACACCGCCCAGGCGCTGTGCTTTCTGGCCGGGGCCAATTCGATCTTCACCGGCGACACGCTGCTCACCGCCCCCAACGCCGGCGACGACGCCGACGCGGCGCTGCTTACCCGGCTGGGAATGAACGCGATGCAGGGCGAGGAGCCGATGCGCCAATGCAAAACCAAGGAGTTAGTATGATGATCGGCGCAGGCCCCGAACGGACAGCGGAAATCGCCGCGAAAGTCGAAGCTTTCGTGCGCGAGGTAGTGGTCCCCTATGAGCAGGATCCTCGCCGCGACCACCACAACGCGCCGACCGACGAGATGGTGTTCGAAATGCGCGAGTTGGCGCGCAATGCCGGTGTGCTGACGCCGCACATCCTGGCCGACGGAACCCACCTCACCCAGCGCGAAACCGCGATCGTGCTGGAGAAGTCCGGGCTTTCCCCGTTCGGCCCGTTGGCTGTCAACACCAATGCGCCAGACGAGGGCAACATGTACCTGCTTGGCAAGGTAGGCAGCCCTGAGATCAAGCAGCGCTTTCTCAAGCCCATGGTCGAGGGCCGGGTGCGCTCGGCCTTTTTCATGACCGAACCGGCCGAAGAAGGCGGCGCCGGCTCGGACCCTTCGATGATGAAAACCACCTGCCGGCTCGACGGCAACCACTGGGTAATCAATGGCCGCAAGGCGTTCATTACCGGTGCCCAGGGCGCCAAAATCGGCATCGTCATGGCCAAGGCCGAGGCGGGTGCCTGCATGTTCCTGGTCGATCTGCCGGACCCTGCCATCCGCATCGAACACGTTCCCAATACCATCGATAATTCGATGCCCGGCGGTCACTCGACGGTTCTTTTAGATAATCTGCGGGTGCCTGCGGCCCAGATGCTCGGCGAGGCCGGTGAAGGCTTTCAGTATGCCCAGATCCGCCTCGCCCCGGCGCGGCTGTCGCATTGCATGCGCTGGCTGGGCGCCTGTATTCGTGCTAACGAGATCGCTACCGACTACGCCAACCGCCGCCACGGCTTCGGGAAACCGCTGATCGACCACGAAGGCGTCGGCTTCATGCTCGCCGACAATCTGATCGACCTCAAGCAGTGCGAGCTGATGGTCGACTGGTGCGCCTCGGTGCTCGACACCGGCTCGCTTGGCTCGGCCGAAAGTTCTATGGCCAAGGTCGCGGTGTCCGAAGCGCTGATGCGGGTGGCCGACCGCTGCGTCCAGGTCATGGGCGGTACCGGGGTGACCGACAAGACGATCGTCGAGCGCGTCTTCCGCGAAATCCGCGCCTTCCGCATCTATGACGGGCCGACCGAAGTGCATAAATGGTCGCTCGCCAAGAAGATCAAGCGGGACTGGGTAAAGGCGCAGTGAGCGCCGCCGCACAGGACGCCAATGCCGGAACCTCGGCCGTCCGCGAAGGTTTCCGCTTCGACGAGGCAGCCCTCGCCCGCTGGATGGAGGCGAACGTCGCGGGCTATGCCGGACCGCTGTCCATCGAACAGTTTAAGGGCGGCCAGTCAAACCCGACCTACAAGCTGGTAACGCCGCGCCGGTCCTATGTGCTGCGCCGCAAGCCGCCGGGGCAGGTGCTGGCCGGCGCTCATGCGGTCGACCGCGAGGCGCGCATCCTTACCGCGCTGGGACATGCCGACTTCCCGGTCGCCAAGGTATACGGCCTGTGCACGGACGATGCCGTCATCGGCAGCTGGTTCTATGTGATGGATATGGTCGAGGGGCGCATCTTCTGGGATGCCACCTTCCCCGGCCTGTCACCCGATGACCGCGCCGCCTGTTTCGACGCGATGAACAGGGCCATCGCCCAGCTGCACGGCGTCGATTATGCCGCCATCGGCCTGGGCGATTACGGCAAGCCCGGCAATTACTTCGCCCGCCAGATCGGCCGCTGGTCCCGGCAATATCTTGAGGACGAGGACGCCGGGCGCGACGCGAATATGGACCGCCTGATCGAATGGCTCCCCGCGCATATTCCCGGCGGCGACGAGACCAGCATCGTCCACGGCGATTTCCGCTGCGACAACATGATCTTCCATCCCACCGAACCCAGGATCCTCGCGGTGCTGGACTGGGAACTGTCCACCCTCGGCCATCCGCTGGCCGACTTCGCCTATCACGCCATGATGTACCGCATGCCGCCCGAGATTGTCGCCGGGCTGGGCAACAGTGACATCGCCGCTCTGGGCATCCCGACCGAAGCCGAATATGTCGCCGCCTATGCGCTGCGCACCGGGCGCTCCAGCTTCGCCAGCTACGACTTCTGCATCGCCTTCAACTTCTTCCGCCTCGCCGCGATCTTCCACGGCATCAAGGGCCGGGTGATCCGCGGCACCGCCGCCTCCGCCCACGCCCGTCAGCGCGCCGAACATTTTCCCAAGCTAACTGAGCTTGCCTGCAAGGCCATGGAAGCCTGCGGCTGAGCGGGCGGAGTGTACCGCGCCTTTCCGGCCAGCCCAACGGGCGAAGAATGAAGTAACGCTTATTGTGCCACTTCGCCCGCAGGCCACGCCAACCCGTTTCTTCACGCTCGATGAAGTCCTTGAGAAATTCAGAATTCATTGAAGCTGTCTGTGATGTCTGCTTCAGCGGGATGCCCCGAACCGCAATCGATGGAAAGGCCGCCCCGCGTCGCCGCGTACGGCAGTCCTGCCTTACGCTAATCCTACTACACAAAATGAGGTCTATGCCATTGGGCAGTCAAACCCACGGCGATAACACCAAATAGCTTCGCCTGATGCTTACCTGATGTCCAGCGCTCGCAAATGTGTTGAAGCAGACAGATTAGGTTTTTTGTAATCCCTTGAATTATATATGGTGAGCCCAGCTGGGTTCGAACCAGCGACCTACTGATTAAAAGTCAGTTGCTCTACCGACTGAGCTATGGGCCCTCACCTGAGGGTGCACGTAGGGAGCGGGCGGGGGCGGGTCAAGCGGGAGTGGAGTTGCTTGAGCGTGAGGCCGGTGACGGGGTCGCGCCAGTGGGGCGCGATGGCGGCGGCTGGGGTGAGGACGAAGGCGCGGGCGCGGAAGGCGATGTGCGGAACGATTAGGCCGGGCGAGGCCCAGCGGCCTGCCTCCCACAGCACGATATCAAGATCGAGCACCCGGCTGCCCCAGCGGCGTCCGCTTTGCCTGCGGCCGAATCTGCGTTCGATCGACTTGAGCTGCGTGAGGAGTTCGACCGGCTGGCACCGGCTCACCACGATCGCCGCCGCGTTGGCGTAACGCCGCTGCGAATGGCCGAGCGGAGTGCTGGCCACGATCGGCGAGACAGCTTCGACGCGGATATTCTCGCCATCCAGCGCGGCCAGCGCGGCGCGCAGCACTCCGGCAGGGGGGCCATGGCGCGGGTGGCGCCGGTTCGAGCCCAGCGCGATCAGATAGCGCTGCCCCTCCATTGCGTCTCAGATGTCCTGGGCGATGCGGCCATAGAGCTCCGGCCGGCGGTCGCGGAAAAAGCCCATGCCGGCGCGGTGGCGGGCGGCGCGGGCGAGGTCGATTTCGGCAACCAGCACGCCGGATTGTTCCGCCCCGAATTGCTCGACCAGATCGCCCCATTCGTCGGTGATGAAGCTGTGGCCGTAGAAGTTCTGGCCATCCTCCATGCCGATCCGGTTGGCGGCGATCACCGGCATGCAGTTCGACACCGCATGGCCCTGCATCGCCCGGCGCCACATCCGGCTGGTGTCGAGATCGGCGTCTTGAGGCTCGGACCCGATCGCGGTGGGGTAGAACAGCAGTTCGGCCCCCATCAGCGCCATCACCCGCGCGCTTTCCGGATACCACTGGTCCCAGCAGATGCCGACGCCGATGCGCGCGCCGCAGACATCCCACACCTTGAAGCCGTCGTTGCCGGGGCGGAAATAGAACTTCTCCTCATAACCCGGCCCATCGGGGATGTGGCTCTTGCGGTAGGTGCCGAGGACTTCGCCGGTCTCGGCGATCATCGCCAGCGTGTTGTAATAGTGATGCCCGTCGCGCTCGAAGAAGCTGGTGGGGATGGCCACTTTCAGGCGCCTGGCCAGCCCCTGCATGGCGATTACCGACGGATGCTCCGCTGCCGGACTGGCCAGCGCGAACAGCGCCTCGTCCTCAACCTTGCAGAAATAGGGACCGGAGAACAGTTCGGGCGGCAGCACGATCCGCGCGCCCTGCCCCGCCGCCTGTTCGACCAGCGCCGAGACGGCGGCGATGTTCTCCGCCTCAATGGGCGAGCCCAGCGCGAGTTGCAGCGCGGCGACGGTTACGGTTGTCATGCCGGCGGTTTATTTCGGCTCCAACGCGAAGTCCACCTGAACCGCCACCCGCACCCGGCTGGTGCCCGGCCGGATCGAGGGCGGCGGCGGGGCGGAGATGGACACGGTCGGCGGCGGTCGCATCTGGGCGTCCACCGCCTGTTCGGCATAGGGCATCGACGGACCGCCGCCGCCACCGCCGTCGCGGATCGCCAGCACCCGCGATATCTCCATGCCGGCCGCCTCGGCATAGGCCTCGGCCCGCGTTTTCGCCGCGCGATAGGCGGCAATATAGGCCCCGCGGTTGGCCTTTTCGGGATCGGCGATGCGCAGCGACGGGCCGGACAGGACATTGGCCCCGGCGTCGGTTGCCGCCGCGACCGCCTCGCCCGCCTTGGCGACGTTGCGCAACCGTACATTGAGGACATTGCTCGCCTGGAACTGGCCCTTTTTCGGCCCGTAATCGATTCGCGATATCGACAGGTTGCTGGTCTGGATGTCGCGCTGCGCCACGCCGTATTCCGCCAGCGCGGCGGCAATTGCTTCGCCCTTGCGCGAGGCGGCAGCGCTGGCGGCCTTGGCACTGGCGGCGAAGCTTTCGATGCCCACCTGGATGCCAGCCTCATCCGGCACGCTCTCCGCCTCGCCGGTGGCCGACAGCGACAGCAGCGTCTCGTCGCGATCGAGCCCGCGCGGATCAGGCGGCGGGTTGCCGCAGGATGCGAGCAGCAGGGGTGCCGCCAGGACGAGGTGTCGCATGGGTTTCCTTTCGATCAGGCTTGATGCCGGAATTGTGCCGGTTCCACCTGAACCGCCGCTGACGGCCGGCGCGCACAGGTCACGGCCGCTTGCGGAACAGCAGGGTCATGCGGTCGCTTTCACCGATCGCGGTGTAGCGGGCGCGGTCCTTGTCGCCCAGCCGGTAGTTCGGCGGCAGCGTCCAGACACCGTCGGGATGATTGGCCGGATCGTTCGGGTTGGCGTTGACCTCGCTCTTGCCGACCAGCGCGAAACCATGCGCCTCGATCAGGGCGATGACGTCCTTTTCGCGCAGGTAGCCCTTGCTGCCGTCGGTATAGGCAGCGGGTGCCGTCGGCTTGGCGCGGTGCTGCTCGATGCCGAGCAGGCCGTCATCTTTGAGCAGGCGGCGCACGGCGAGGAGCTCGCGGTGCAGTATGTTCATCCGCCACAGGTTGTGCATTTCGCGGAAGATCAGCACGCGGTCGACTTTGCCACCTAGTTCGGCGGGCAGGCCATCGGTGTTGAAGGCGGCGACGCGCTCGGCCGGAACGCCGGTCCATTCGGCGGTCTTGGCTGGAAGCGTTCCAGCGAGGTTGCCGAGGTATTGCTTCATCTGCGCCGGCGCGGCCGAGACATCGGGATTAAGCCCAATGTAACGCCCGCTTGGCCCAAGGAACGGCACCAGCACCCGCGTGTACCAGCCGCCGGACGGCATGTAGTCGACCACCGTCATGCCGGGATCGACCTTGAAGAATTTCAGCGTCTGGGCGGGATGCCGCCAGACGTCGCGCGGGCGGTCGGCGGCGCGGCGCGGATCGGCGAGGGCGGCGCTCATCGCCTGCATGGTCTCGCGGGTGGGGGGTGAGGCGGCCATCTGCGCCTGTTTATCGGCAAAGGCCGGGGCGGCCTGCAGCAACAGGGCGGCGGCAATCGGCATGAGCAGGCGCATCGGCAGTTCCTCTACAGGGGCGGGACACCGGCAGGATAGTGGCAGCGACGGCGATGACAAGCGCCCCGCCAGACCCTATTTGTCAGGCCCTATCTCGTGATGCAAAGGAGTTTCGGACAGATGAGCGAACAGGCAACGGCAATCGTCGCGGGCGGATGTTTCTGGTGCACCGAGGCGGTGTTCCGCGACGTCATCGGGGTGAGCGCGGTGGAGAGCGGCTATATCGGCGGCGCGGTGCCAAACCCGACCTACAAGGCAGTGTGCAGCGGCTCCACCGGTCATGCCGAGGCGATCCTGGTCACTTTCGATCCGGCACAACTTTCCTATGGCGATCTGCTCGATGTGTTCATGGCAACGCATGACCCGACGCAATTGAACCGCCAGGGCAACGATGTCGGCACCCAGTACCGCTCGGCGATC
>JANONQ010000559.1:0-1887 GCA_031420935.1 Novosphingobium sp.
TCTTCGCATAATACGCCTGCAATTCCGCCTGGCTCGGCGGAGTCTGGGGTGCGAAGGAGGCGGATGGGAGCAGGCCGATCGCGCCGCTGCGGCGTTCGCGCAGCAACGAGGCATAGCGCAGCGCCAGCTCACGCGGGATCATCGCGCCGGTTTCGGCCGGAACCATCAGTTGCCTGGCGACAAGCCCGCGCCCGAGATCCTCGCGCACGACTTTTTCGCTCAGGCCGCGCTGCTGCAGCGCCTGGCGGAACGCGGCTTCGCTGAACTTCCCGTCTGGTCCGCGGAATGCGGAAAGCTTAGTAATTTCGCTGTCGACCAGTCGGTCGCTGGCGATGATTCCGTGCTTTTGGCCAAACACGCCGAGCGCGGTGCGATCAAGCAATTGGCCGAGCACCTGCTCAAGGCCACCGGCAGCGATCAGGGCCTTCATCGACATCCGCGGATCGCGCTGCTTGGCGTCCTCGAGGGTGGCCGTAGCGGCCTGGCTGAGCTGGGCCGCGCCAATCTGTTCGTCACCGACACTGGCGACCCTGTCGCCTCCGCTACCCGCGCTGCCACCACCCTGGAAATTCGCGACGTCGCCGGCAGCGAATGCGAAAGCGATCAGCGCCAGGAAGACAAGGGCAACGCCGATGCCAAAGCGCGAACTGATAAAACTGCGCAGGAATTGGATCATCGGCGGTCCGCTTGCTTGATTGGCCGCCGGCAAATTGCCGGAAAGCCCCGGGGCGAGGCTTTAGGCGGCAATCCCCTTTCCGGCAATGGGCGCTGGCTGCAACCGATCTGGCAGCTTTGACAAGCCCCATCGCCGTGCCCTAGCTGCGCATGAAGCATGTCAGCCACTGCATTCGGTCTGACCGAGATAACCGCATGTCAAATCTGCCCTATGTTGTCGGAAACTGGAAAATGAACGGCACACGCGCGATGCTTGCCGAAGCGCGCGCGATTGACCGGGCCGCCGCACGCTTTCCGGGCGTACAAGTGGCGCTGGCGCCGCCGTTCACCCTGATCCAGTCGATGCGCGAGGCGGTGCAGGATATCGGCGTCGGCGGGCAGGATTGCCATGTCGAGCCGAACGGCGCCTTTACCGGCGACATTTCGGCAGTGATGCTGGCTGACTCCGGTGCGGATTTCACCATCGTTGGCCACAGCGAGCGGCGGGCTATGCACGGTGAGACCGACGCGCATGTCCAGGCGAAGGCCGAAGCCGCGCTCGCCGCGGGTATGACGGTGATCCTTTGTGTCGGCGAAACCGAAGCCGAGCGCGACTCGGGCAGGGCGGAGGGTGTCGTCGCGGCGCAGCTGGATGGCTCGTTGCCGCGCGGCGAAGACGCTGCTGCCAAGCTGGCGGTCGCGTATGAGCCGGTCTGGGCGATCGGCACTGGCCGTGTTCCGTCACTCGGCGATGTCGCGGCCATGCATCGGGCAATTCGCGCCCGTCTGAACGCCATCTACGGAGAGGCGGGGGCCGATGTGCGGATTCTTTACGGCGGCTCGGTCAACGGAAAAAACGCCGCCGAGCTGCTTTCGGCCGAGGACGTAGGCGGCGCGCTGGTTGGCGGTGCCAGTCTGACGGCCGAAAACTTCACCGCAATCATCAGCGCTGCGGCGCCCGGCACGGATGAGTAGCCGCAATCCACGGGTTGCGGGCAGACGAACCAGCGCCTAGAGGCGCCGCAAGACTAGCAAAGGCCCCCGCTCATGTCCTTGTTCCTGTTCCTCACAGTCGTCCAGGCAATCGTCGCTGCCGCGCTGGTCGGCGTGATTCTGGTGCAACGGTCCGAAGGCGGCGGGCTCGGCGTCGGCGGTAGCCCGGCGGGGCTGATGTCGGCACGCGGCGCGGCCAACTTTCTGACGCGGGCAACGGCGGTCCTGGCGGTGCTGTTT
>JANONQ010000560.1:0-4066 GCA_031420935.1 Novosphingobium sp.
GACTGCGGCGCTGGCATTCGATAAGGCGGTCGACGAGATCCTGCTTGGCCGCGCCGAAGTCGCGCTTGCGGTCGGCATCAACATGGAAACTGCGGTCAGCGCGCGCGATCATATGATGGAAAGCATGCGCAAGACCGGCGACGTCGATTTTCATGCTCCAGCCGGCTTCACGCCGATCAGCTGGTATGCGCTCGATATGCAACGTTACATGTATGAGCACGGGGTTGACCGGGCACTGGTCGCGTCGGTCGCGGTCAAGAACCGCGGGCATGCGGCGCTCAACCCCTTAGCCCAGTTTCGCAAGCCGATCACGTTGGAGGAGGTGCTGGCCCAGCGGCCTATCGTCGAGCCGCTCGGCCTGTACGAAGTTCCGCCGCGCGGCGACGGGGCGGCCTGCGTAATCATCGCCAGCGAAGATTATGCGCGGCGGCTTGGCCGGCCTTACGTCGTGGTGCGAGGACGTGCCTTCCACCACGAAGGAATCCACCAGCTCGCTGACGTACCGACCGACATGATTGCCTTCAACGCGGCCGCAAAGGCGGCGGTATCGGCTTACGACGCTGCCGGGATTGGCCCCGAAGACCTCGATCTGGCCGAGCTCTATGCGCCATGCACGATCGTCGAGGTGCTGGCGAGCGAGGCCGCTAACCTCGTTCCGCGCGGCCAGGGTGCGCATGCGGCGGCGGCGGGTGAAACCAGCCTCGGCGGGCGGATCCCGATCGGCACGTCCGGGGGGCTGACATCGCGCGGCCATCCGTCCTACGCAACGCCGCTCTATAATCTTATCGAACTGTGTGACCAGTTACGGGGCCGTGCGGGCGCCCGGCAGGTCGATCGCGCCAGATTGGGTCTTCTGATGAACGAACTCGGCAATTATAACGCGGCGCTGGTCCATGTCCTGGAGGCAGCGGGATGACCATGCCCATCCAGAACATCGCGCATCCGCGGCGCTACCCGCCGCGGGTCACCGAATTCACCCAACCGTTCTGGAACGCGTTGACGGAAGGCCGCTTCCTGGTCACCCGCTGCGCCCGCTGCAACCACAGCAGTTTCCCTCCCAAACCGATTTGCCCGGCCTGCTGGGCCAGCGAGATCGGGTGGCTGGAGGTGGGCACCACCGGCTCACTTTATTCATGGACGCGCGTTCACGCCGGACCGGCAATCTTTGATCCCGACCTGCCTTACGCGATCGGCGTCGTTGACCTTGACGCTGGCATCCGGTTGGCTTGCCCGCTCGTCGGAGACGCGATAGGTTGGCGATGCGGAATGCCAGTCGAACTGGTGAGCTGCATTTATGATGACGGTCCCTTTTATGCGGGCTCCGCAATAGTGGCTTCCAGCGCTTAGGCATATCTGATATGCACAAACCGATTCGCACCGGCGCAGACCGGTGACCTAATTTCTTGCAGGAGAGCGTGGATGAGTAGCATTGTTCAGACGGCCGAGATTGGCAGTGTGGCTCGGGTGACGGGCGACGTCGATGGATTTGCCATCGCCGACCGCCACCAGTCCAAAATCTTCCCCGATGGCTCCTCACTCGTGCGCTGCGAGCAGATCCCCTGGACGCCTTGGGCAATGGAAGGGAGCGAATTCAAGCTGCTTTACATCAACCGCGCCCAGGGCATGTTCACGGCATTGATCAAGATGCGCAGCGGGCTCGAGACGCCCGACCATCATCATTTCGGTGAAGCGCATGCGCTCGTGCTCGAGGGGGAATTCTCCTACGAATATGGCACGATGTATACGGGCGATTATATTGTCGAGGCGGGCGGGATCAACCACAAGCCGACCATTGGCGCAAACGGTGCGACTTTCTTCGTGATCTTCTACGCCGGGCTGAGCGGCGTCGGGACGAACGGCATCCCGGAAGGCGAATTCATCGATTGCGAGTGGATGTATCGCTCCGCCAAGGCCAATGGCGCCGCGGACCATCTCCCGCCGCCACCCTTCCAGGCGCTTACCGCTCAAAAAACACTTTAACGGGAGGGCCTTCGATGACGAAAAGCTGGCTCTATGCCGCCGTGGCTTGCCTTCCCCTGTCGTGGGCGGTGATGGCGGGCGCGCAGCACACCGATGGGATACTGCTGCAACGGCCCGCGGACGCCAAGTTCCTGTCCGTGCCGGGGGTGCCCGCATGCACCACGATCGCCCCGCTGCACGGGGACATGAGCACTGGGCCGGCCACTCTCATGGTGCGAATGAAAACGGGTTGCATGGTGCCCTATCACTGGCACATACCCTCCGAAGAGCTCGTTGTGCTTCAAGGCGCTCCGCTCGCACAGATGATGGGGCAGCGGCCGGTGATGCTCCGGGTCGGTTCCTATTCGCAGTTGCCTAGCAAACACGTGCACCGCTTCCGCTGCACGTCGAAGGTGGACTGCCTGATTTTCATGGTCGCTGACGCGGCCTTCGACATCCATTTTGTCGACGACGCTGGCAAGGAAATCAGCACCGAGCAGGCGCTCGAGGTCGCGGGTCGTGCTGGCAACCGCAAATGGTAATGCGACGTCTTGGACCCATAACGTAGCGCAGCTACTAGCGGCTAGCCTGGAACCGGCACGCGATGGTCGGTTTGCTTGCTATCCCGGGAACCATTCCGATCCCCTCCCCTTCCTCACACTGCGGGCAGCCTGTGGGTTGGTGATTCCAGGCCCCCGCGATGCTCATATCCACCTCCCCGGCGGGGAGGAGACAGGGTTGGGGGAGCACGGCCGATAGTTCGCGCTTCCGCGCTGGCGTTGGAACCCCCACCCCAACCCCTCCCCCGCCGGGGGAGGGGCGTTTTGGGTTCCGATCAATGCGATGCGGTAACCAGCCTTAGAACTTGAAGGTTCCCTGGATACCGTAGGTCCGCGGCGTACCGACCAGCCGCGCGCTCGTGCCGATAACCGCACCCAGATCAAGACCGCCAACTTCATATTTTTTGTCGGTCAGATTCTGCGCATAAGCCATCAGGGAGAATTGCGAGCCTGCGATATTATCAAGCCCGGCACGCAAGTTGACCAGGGCATAACCTTTGATCAAGGTGTTTGGCGTGAAGGAGTTTGCCAGGTTGGAATAATAGAACGACGACTGGGCATAGACTTCGCCGCGCACATAGGCATTGCCAAAATTGCCAATATCCTGGCTGACCTTGGCAAAAACGTTACCTGTCCACTTCGGCGCATCACCGTAAGGACCATATATAAAATTGCGCCCGCCCGCGACGGCGCGTGGGTCCGAGTAGATGGCATCGGTATGGGCCAAACCGCCGCCAAATTCAAAATTGTCCGATAGATTGAAATTAGCGTCCAGTTCAAAGCCGCGAATGCGCGCTTTGTTCACATTACCGGTGACGGCGGCGATGCCGAGATAGACGGCGCGCTGAATGTCCTTCACGATCTGATTGTAAAAGGCAATGTTGACGCGTGAGCGCACCGACCCAATGTCGCCGGCAAATTTGGCGCCCACTTCAAAGTCATGCGTGGTTTCGGTTTTATAGGCGTTGTTTATCTGAATATAAATTGGGTCGCCTGCGGGAGTTGTACCAATCGGCGGCTGGTTCCTGTCGTCGACGGTATTATCGATATTATAGCCAGCGGTCCGGAAGCTGCCGCGATGGGCAACGTACAACAGCAGGGCGTCGCTGATCTTATAGTCGAGGCTGACAGTCCAGCTAGGCTTGTTGACTTTAAGAGAAGCAAATTTGGTCTGTGAGTTGGGAAGTGCTAGTGACCCATCATCATCCTCGCGTGTGATGCTCTGGTCTTCCCAAGTATGGCGATAACCCCCAGTGAGCGACAACGCATCGGTAACCTTATAGGTGAACTGGGCAAAAACAGCTTTTGATTTATTTTCTCTTTCACAATTAAAACGGTTTTGGAGACCCCATGTAGTCGGCGTACCCAAGAAAGCGCCAGGAATATCGCAGAAAGCGCAAGTAGGGGTATTGGTGCCTTGCTTCACATCACCAAAGTAAACCCCGGCAATATAGTTGAGCTTGTCATCCATGATCTGGCCGGAAATTTGCGTTTCGTTCGACCATTGCTTTGTGTACCACTTATAACCCACGGCGTTGGGCAGCGCA
>JANONQ010000561.1:0-2103 GCA_031420935.1 Novosphingobium sp.
CGTTTGGCGCCGCCGGTGACAAGAACCGCTGGTAGCATCGCAGCGACCAAGCATATTGCGAGGCTTTTGGAAACGCGGGAATTGCCCGGGGCTATTTTCCGGGCAATTCCGAGAGCGTCTCAAGCCTGTGTGTCAGCGGCAGCGCGAACGGCCGCGTTCGACTTCGCGGCCTAGCAACGCGCCGCCGGCCGCCCCAAGAATAGTACCGACCGCTCGGTCGCCGCTGTTGTCGATGCTGCGGCCGATCAACGCGCCGGCAGCGCCGCCGATCAGCAGGCCGGTGGTCCCATTGCTGCGCCGGCAATAGTTGCGGCCATCATCGCCGCGCCAATAGCGGATGCCGTTGTCGGTGCGGTGGTAGTCCCGGTCATGATGGCCGCGATCATGGCCCCGGTGGCGGCCATTATCGGCAAGGGCCGGTGCGGCCGGAAGGGCAACGGCCGCCATGCTGGCGGCCAGAATCAATTTACGCATATTTTCGCTCCTCTGGTTGGAGGGTTTCCCCCGTAGCTGCCCTGAGCTTTGGCGAGCGCTCCACAACCTCACATGAACAATGCGGGTTAATTGTTAAGGAGCGACGATTGGTGGCTTTGTCGCGGCCAGCCGAGCGATTTTGCTATGCGGCGCCCGCCGTTTCCGCTTCCGCCCGGTCGCGCTCGGCGCGGCTTAGCTTGTGCGCGGCGGTTTTGAGCTGGCCGCAGGCAGCATCGATATCGCGGCCGCGCGGGGTGCGGATAGGGGCGCTGATGCCGCCGGCGAAGACGATTTCGGAGAAGCTGCGGATGCGCTCGGCGCTGGAACATTCGTAACCCGCGCCGGGCCAGGGGTTGAACGGGATGAGGTTGACCTTGGCCGGCAGCTTGTAGCGCTTGATCAGCCGGACGAGTTCGCGCGCGTCGGCGTCGCTGTCGTTCTTGTCCTTGAGCATGACATATTCGAAGGTGATGCGCCGCGCGTTGGAGGCGCCGGGATAGTCGGCGCAGGCCTGGAGCAGTTCTTCGAGGCCATACTTCTTGTTGATCGGCACGATCTCGTCGCGCACCTCTTTCGACACCGCGTGCAGCGAGACCGCGAGATTGACGCCGATCTCAGCGCCAGCCCGCGCCATCATCGGCACCACGCCGGAGGTTGAAAGCGTAATGCGGCGGCGCGACAGGCCCAGCCCGTCGCCGTCCATCACCAGCTTGAGCGCATCGCGGACATTGTCGAAATTATACAGCGGCTCGCCCATGCCCATCATGACGATGTTGGTGAGCAGCCGGCCATCCGAGGTGTAGCCGCCGGTTTCCAGCGCATCATCGTCGAGGTCGTCGGTGAAGCCGGCCATGGTCCCCTTGGGCCATTCACCCAGCGCATCACGCGCCAGCATCACCTGGCCGACAATCTCGCCCGGCGTCAGATTGCGTACCAGCCGCATGGTGCCAGTGTGGCAGAAGGTGCAGCTCAGCGTGCAGCCGACCTGGCTGGAGACGCACAGCGTACCGCGCGTCTCGTCCGGGATGAACACCATTTCGAAATCATGGGCGTCGGCGGTGCGCAGCAGCCACTTGCGGGTGCCGTCGACGGAAATCTGCGCCTCGACCACCTCGGGCCGACCGATGACGAAGCGCTCGCCGAGCCAGGGGCGCATCGGTTTGGCGATATCCGTCATTTCGGCGAAATCGGTGACGCCACGGTGATAGAGCCAGTGGAACACTTGCTTGGCGCGCAGTGTGGCAGGCTTCGCCTCCAGACCCGCCCCGGCGAACAGGGCGGCGATCTGCGGCCTGGTCAGGCCGATCAGGTCGATCCTTCCATCGGCGCGCGGCGTAACCTCACGCGGGACGGTCAGGGGGTTGATGTGGCCGGGGATCGGCATGAGATTGGTGTCGGCCATGGGAGCGGGCCTATAGAAGCGATTGCAGGCAATGGCTACCGCAGCCTCGCACACCCGATTGCCGCCGCATCCATCGCCGTCGCCGCGCCGGCAAGAGTCCATGTGTTGGCGAACGGATTGCCGCTTAGGTCGCGCGCGCTCACCGTCATGCTGGATGCGGATCGTATTGCGGCGACGATGGCTGCATCCATGCGTTTGTCGGCGGCCCAGACATCAGCGCCGCCGCC
>JANONQ010000562.1:0-2247 GCA_031420935.1 Novosphingobium sp.
GTGATCAAATTCTTCAGCGACTGATGTACCACGGCGAACATCAGTCCACAAACGCGGTTCTTGGCCGCCTTAAAGATCATCTGGTGAAACAGCAGATCGTGCTCAATCAACTCCCGCTGGTCGAGACTCGCCTGCTCCATAGCCTCCACCTCCCGGTGGATGGCGGCGATGTCCTCATCGTTGGCGCGCTCGGCCGCCTGGGCCGCCAGTTCGGGCTCGACGATCAGCCGGGCTTCCATCAGCTCATGCTCGGAGATGCCATCCAGCAGAATCAGGAATTGCATAGGTTCGCTGAGAATCGCCTTGGCGCTCGAGTTCAGATAAGTGCCATCGCCGACGCGTTGCGAAATGACGCCCATGATCTCCAAAACCTTCAGCGCCTGACGCAATGAACTGCGGCTCACGCCGAAGCTCGCCGCTAACTCACGTTCAGAAGGCAAGCGGCCTCCGGGCGTCATGGTCCCTTCCGAGATCAGTTGCTTGAAGACGGCAATCAACTTCACCGTCACATCGTCTTTAGAGGCTGCGGCCGCCTTTCCGGGCAGGGGTTTTCCGGGCATGGGAGAGCCAAGCGTATCACGACTGGCGTACCCGTCCGGTGGAATCTGGCGGTATGCGGATACTGTTTAAAACATTGCGTCTCGTAACCGGCTGGGATATATTGGTCGGACCAATGGTCTGACTTTGGAGGTCCCTTTGAAACCTGCATTTTTCCTGGCAACCCTGTTTGCCACCGCGCTAACCGCCCAAGTGCAATCCGGCCGCATTGTCGGCACCGTCACCGATCCGAACGGAGCCGTCGTGCCTTCGGCGCAGGTCTCCATTACGGCCACCGGCACCAACCAGTCGCGGACCCTGCAAACCAGTGACGTGGGCAATTATGTCGTCACGGGATTGAACCCCGGTCTCTACTCAGTACGCGTCATCATGCAAGGCTTCCAGACGACCTCGGTGAGCAATGTGGAGATCGTGGTGGGCCAATCGGTACGCGTGGACGTGACGCTGAAGCTGGGCGAAACCACCACCACTGTGGACGTCACCACAGCCGCGCCGCTGCTCGACACGGAGAGCGGCACGCTGGGCCACGTGATCACCAATAAGCAAATTGTCGATTTGCCTTTGAACGGCCGCAGCTTCTACGAACTCGCGCGATTGCTGCCCGGCAGCGCACTGCTGCCCGGCGGCGGCAACCTGCTGCGCATTCGGGCGAACTTCATTTCGGGCACCGCCATCAGCGGCGTGAGCGGCAGCCAGACTACCTTCCAGCTCGACGGAGTCAACGTCACGGACCATCATCAGGGCGGCACCAACATCAACACGTCCATCGATGCCTTGCAGGAGTTCAAGGTGCAGCAGAGCGCCTACTCGGCCGAGTTCTCGAACGCGGGCGGGATGCTGAACGCCACCACGAAGTCCGGCACGAATAGTTTTCACGGCAGCCTCTTCGAGTTCCTGCGCAACGATAAGCTGGATGCACGCGACTTCTTCGCCCGCCAGCGCGAGGTGCTGAAGCGCAACCAGTTCGGCGGCACCATCGGCGGACCGCTGTCGCTGCCCGGCTACTCGGGTAAGGACAAGCAGTTCTTCTTCTTCGCTTATGAAGGAATGCGCGAAAGCCAGGGGCTGGTGTTTAACAATATCGTCCCTTCCGCCGCGATGAAGGCGGGCGACTTCAGCCGGGCCGGATTACCGCGTATCTTTGACCCGCTTTCGCTTGCGGCGGGCGCGCGCACACAGTTTTCCGGCAACGTGATTCCAGCTAGCCGCATCTCGCCGCAGGCGATCTTCTTCAATAAGTTCATCCCAGATCCAAATAGCGGTGGCACCAATTTCATCCAGGCGCCGACGCGTCACCTCAACACCGACCAGATCACTTCGCGCTTCGACCGCCGCATCACCGACCAGCACCAGTTCTTTGCCCGCTATAGCTTCCACATCAATCGCCAAAACGACCCGAACTCGTTTCCGGAGCTGGGGTACGCGCCGCTCGAGACTAACGCCCACAACGTGGTGGGTAGCCTTTCGAGCACGCTGCGCCCGAACGTGATGCATGAGCTACGCTACAACTACATGCCGATGATTGTGGACCTGATCGCTTTCCAGCAGGGCGTCGACATCAACGGCCAAGCCGGTGTGCGTGGGTTTGAAGAAACGAAGCGCCCAGGCGTCATTGGTGCCTTCCCTGACTTCAGTTGGGCTGGCTATGCGTCCATGAACGGCTCGGCTTTCGACCAGCGGCCCAAGACG
>JANONQ010000563.1:0-2780 GCA_031420935.1 Novosphingobium sp.
TCATCACGTCCGAGACCAAGGCCGAGATGAAGCGCGTGCTGGCGGACATCCAGTCGGGGCGGTTCGTCAAGAATTTTGTCCTCGACAACCGCGCCGGCCAGCCCGAACTCAAGGCCAGCCGCAAGGCCGCCGCCGCCCATCCGATCGAACAGGTCGGCGAAAAGCTGCGCGCGATGATGCCGTGGATCGGCGCCAACAAGCTGGTCGACAAGGCAAAGAACTGAGGACTTGTGCACCCTATCCTCCCCCATCGCGGTGGAGGATAGGGAGGACGAAATATGGCGGACGCAGAAAAACCTGAAGGCCGTCAAGGCGTCGCCCGGATCGAGGCGTTTTCGGACGGGGTTCTGGCCATCATCATCACCATCATGGTGCTGGAATTGAAAGCGCCCGAGGAAGACGGCTTCCCGGCGCTGTGGCGGCTATGGCCAATGTTTCTCGCCTATGTGCTGAGCTATGCCTATATCGCGATCTACTGGGTCAATCACCACCGGCTGTTCAGTCACGCGCGCACCGTCACCAGCGCCTTGGTGTGGTCAAATATCGCCTTGCTGTTCGCCGTGTCGCTGGTGCCGTTCGCGACCGCCTATCTCGGCGAGCACCTGTTCAGTCGGGCGGCGGCGGCGCTGTATTTGGGCTCCCTGCTGATTCCGGCAATCGCCTATTTCTGGCTGGAAACGGTAGTCCGGCGGACCGGATCGCAAAGCCCGGGATCGCTGATCTATTACCGCGCAACCTCACGCAAGGGCATCGCCTCGGTGATCGTCTATGCGCTGGGCATCCCGTTCAGCCTGCTCTCCCCCGCCCTCGGTATCGCCTGCGCCGCGCTGGTTGCGCTGTTCTGGATGATGCCCTGGGGCCCGCTCGACCGCCTGTTCCTGCGCTGCGAACTGCCTGACGATTGCTAGCCTACCGCATCAGCGCAAAGCATTTCCGCAGCTCTTCGACAAACGGCCCGGGCTGTTCCCAGGCGGCGAAGTGGCCGCCCTTTTCCCGCGTGTTCCAGTAGACCAGGTTTCGGTAGGTCCGTTCCGCCCATTTGCGCGGCGTCTTGACGATTTCCTTGGGGAAATTGCTGACTCCGGACGGCACCTGCACAAGCGGCGCCTCGCCCAGGCTGCCGTAGCTTTCCCAATAGAGCCGCGCAGATGAGGCACCCGAGGCGTTGAGCCAATAGAGCATGATGTTATCGAGAATGGCATCCCGCGAAAGCGCGTCTTCGGGCCGGCCTTGATTGTCGGTCCAGGTCATCATCTTCTCATAAATCCACGCCGCCAGGCCGACTGGCGAATCGACGAGGGAATAACCGATGGTCTGCGGCCGGGTGAACTGCTGCGTCGAATAGCCGGACTCGTAGCGGTGATAATGCTCGCTCGCCGCCAGCGCGGCCTGCTCCTCCGGGCCGGGATCGACTAGCTCTTCCTTCAAGGGGCCGACCATCGCCATGTTGACATGCAGCCCGGCAAGCCCCGCCGGCGCCTGCGAGCCGATCGCGGTGGTGACAATCGATCCCCAGTCGCCGCCTTGCGCATACCAGCGAGCATAGCCCAGCCGCGCCATCAGCTCCGCCCAGGCCCGGCCAATCTGCGCGACGTTCCAGCCGGTGGCTGTCGGCTTACCGGAAAAACCATAGCCCGGCAGCGACGGCGCCACGACATGGAAAGCATCCTCCGCCCTGCCGCCATGCGCAACCGGATCGGTCAGCGGGCCGATCACGCCCATGAATTCAATGACCGAACCCGGCCAGCCATGCGTCAGGATCAGCGGCTTCGCGCCCTCATGCTTTGAGCGAACATGGAGGAAATGGATGTCCAGCCCATCGATTTCGGTGACGAACTGGCCGAGCGCATTGAGCCTCGCCTCGCA
Source organism: Novosphingobium sp. (assembly GCA_031420935.1). Taxonomy (GTDB): domain Bacteria; phylum Pseudomonadota; class Alphaproteobacteria; order Sphingomonadales; family Sphingomonadaceae; genus Novosphingobium. Next base: position 1,867 of record JANONQ010000563.1, read on the forward strand.
TTTGCGCCAATCGTAGTCTTGCCGCCAATAGCGCACGAGTTCTTGCAGCGCCGCCAGCGGCGTGCCTTGCGACCAATCGTCGACCGGTTCCTTCTCGGGCCACCGCGCGGCATCGAGCCGGCGGTTGAGATCGTCGAGCTGGTCCTGGGGGATGGCGAGCGTAAAAGGGCGGATGTCTGTCATGAAGCCACCTCTAACACCCTCTCTCGGCAACGCAATGCACCTTAAGCCCTCTTTACATCGCCCCCGGCCATGCCCATAACTCGAGGCAATGATCATTCGGCGTCATGCGGCCCTGGGCCTTACTCTGCGACTTATCCGCCCCTGGGCGTGAGCAGGCGTGCCATCCACGGCGCGCACCGCGCCCAGGGGACAGCCGCCATCTGACAGTCGCATTCAGCCAATCGAGACATTATCATGACCATGCTCACCAATCCTGCGGCCAAATATCGGCCCTTCCCGCAGATCGACTTGCCCGACCGGCAGTGGCCAGGCCGCACGATCACGCAGGCCCCCCGCTGGCTCTCGACCGACCTGCGCGACGGCAACCAGTCGCTGATCGATCCGATGGGCGCGGAAAAGAAGACGCGCTTTTTTGAACTGCTGGTGAAAGTCGGTCTCAAGGAAATCGAAGTTGGCTTCCCCGCCGCCGGGGCGACCGAATTCGATTTCATCAGCGGGCTGGTGCGCTCGGGCCACATCCCGGACGACGTGCTGGTGCAGGTACTGACCCAATCGCGCGAAGATTTGATCAAGACCTCGTTCGAGAGCCTCGAAGGCGCGCGCGCCGCGATCATCCACCTCTACAACGCCGTCTCGCCGCTGTGGCGTCAGGTGGTGTTCGGGATGGAAAAGTCCGAGATCAAGGGCATCGCGGTCGCCGGCGCGAAAGTGCTGCGCGATCAGGCGGCGCG
>JANONQ010000564.1:0-1591 GCA_031420935.1 Novosphingobium sp.
GCCGCCCTCCCGCGCGGCACACCGATAGAGATCTGGTTCCAGATGCTATGAGGGCGGACACCGGCTGACCTTCGGTTCAAAATGCGACGTCCTCAAACTAAGGAGTCGATCATGTCATTCACCAGTAATACCATTCTCGTCGCCCTCGAGCTCAGTAACTCTTTATGGCTGGTCGGCACACGCATGCCGGGCGCCCGGAAGAGCCACATGCACCGCGTCAATGCCGGCGATACAGCGGCACTGCTGAGCCTATTGAGCGGATTGCAATCGCGCCAGCGGGCCCCAGGAATCCCGGCGCCCATCGCGGTTTGCTTCGAGGCAGGGCGTGACGGGTTCTGGCTTCACCGGCTGCTGACGGCTCATGATATTTCAACATGCGTGGTAGAGCCAACAAGCATTCTGGTGAACCGGAGGGCAAGACGGGCGAAGACGGATCGTCTCGACGCCGAAGGGCTCCTGCGTGTTCTCGCCGCCTATCTTGCGGGAGACAGCCATATCTGCAGCATGCTGCACGTACCAACTCCTGACGAGGAGGATGGCAAAAGAGTGCATCGCGAGCGGGAATATCTCGTGCAGGAGCGGACGCGGATCGAAAACCGCATATCCGCTCTTCTTGTCACTCAGGGTATCCGCTCGCGGCCATCGCTGCGCAGTTGGGAGCGAGACATGGCAGATCTCGAGACCGGCGACGGACGCAAGCTGCCCCGACATCTTGCAGCAGAGGTGAACCGATTACGCCGCCGCCTCGTTCTCGTCCGAGATCTGATCTGCGAGCTGGATACCGAGCGCGATGAACATCTCGCCACCACATCGGACGATGCGATCACCACAAAGGTCACAGCATTGAGCGGGATTTATGGCATCGGCGACAACTTCGCAGCCGTACTTGCGCGCGAGGTCTTCTACCGTCACTTCGGAAATCGAAAGCAGTTGGCGAGCTACGTGGGCCTTACGCCCATGCCGCATCAGAGTGGCAATGTAGATCGAGACCGGCGCATCGGTCGCGCAGGCAACGCTCGAGCGCGCAAAACATTGGTCCAGGCGGCTTGGCTGTGGCTGCGCTATCAGCCTGAAAGCGAACTTTCAGCATGGTTCCGCCAACGGGTCGGTGAACTGAAGGGGCGAACCCGTCGAATTGCGATCGTTGCGATGGCACGCAAGCTCCTGATTGCACTTTGGCGCTATACCGAAACTGGTGAAATCCCCGCTGGAGCCACTTTCCGAGCAGCATAGGAATCACAGCCAGCAAAACTGCTGGCTGTGCGAGGAGCACGACCGTCTTCGTCAATGGTCAACCAAAACCGCGTTCCAGGTTGGTCGTGCTCATTGGGGCCTTGCCTCGTGCATGAGGCATTATGGTTATGGGTTCCACGCTGAATCCGACCGCATGTAAGGTTACGCAGCCAAGGCTGCCGCAAAGCGCCGCCCCAAACTCGCGATGATTAGCCAGCCTTCAAAGGAGAAAGCGGTATGCCGCCATAGCCTTGACAATCGAACCCTCATGTAAGGACGAAGCGCGCGTCGGCCAGAAGAACAAGATCACGCGGCGCTGGGCCAGGCGCGGCACGCGGCCATCGGCGCCCAAGGACCA
>JANONQ010000565.1:0-1956 GCA_031420935.1 Novosphingobium sp.
CCGCGCTCTGGCCGTCGAGCTGCGCACCCGCGTCGCCGCAACGGCGCTCGGCGGCGACCAGAAATCGCGCGACCGGCATACCGCGCGCGGCAAGCTGCTCCCCCGCGACCGCGTCGAACGCCTGCTCGATCCCGGCTCGCCGCTACTCGAGCTGGGCCAGCTGGCGGCGAACGGCCTGCACCGCGACGAAATTCCCGGGGCGGGCCTGATCACCGCCATCGGCCGCGTCTCGGGTCGCCAGTGCATGATCGTCTGCAACGATGCGACGGTGAAGGGCGGCACCTATTACCCGATGACGGTGAAAAAGCATTTGCGCGCGCAGGAAATCGCCGAGGCCAACCATTTGCCCTGCATCTACCTGGTCGATAGCGGCGGTGCCAACCTGCCGCATCAGGCCGAAGTCTTTCCCGACCGCGACCATTTCGGGCGGATTTTCTTCAACCAGGCGGTAATGTCCTCCAAGGGCATCCCGCAGATCGCCTGCGTCATGGGCAGCTGCACCGCCGGCGGGGCTTACGTGCCGGCGATGAGCGACGAGAGCGTGATCGTGCGAAATCAGGGCACGATTTTTCTCGCCGGACCGCCCTTGGTGAAAGCCGCGACGGGTGAGGAAATCAGTGCCGAGGAGTTGGGGGGCGGCGAGCTGCACTCCCGCAGGTCCGGCGTCACCGATCACCTTGCCGAGAACGACGAACACGCGTTGACGATCGTGCGCGATATCGTCAGCCACCTCGGCCCGGTGCACCCGCACGGGCTGCCGGTCAAGGAACCGCGCGCGCCGAAGTATGACGCCGAAGAGTTGTATTCGATCGTCCCGGACGACGTCCGCGCGCCCTACGATGTCCGCGAAGTCGTCGCCCGGCTGGTCGATGGCAGCGAGTTCCACGAGTTCAAGGCGCTCTACGGCAGCACGCTGGTGTGCGGTTTCGCGCATATCTGGGGGATGCCGGTGGCGATCCTGGCCAACAACGGCGTGCTGTTCTCCGAAAGCGCGGTCAAAGGCGCGCATTTCATCGAGCTGGCCTGCCAGCGCAAGATTCCGCTGCTGTTTCTGCAGAACATCTCGGGCTTCATGGTCGGCGGGAAGTATGAGGCGGAGGGCATCGCCAAGCACGGCGCCAAGCTGGTGACGGCAGTCGCCACGGCAACCGTGCCCAAGCTCACCGTGGTGATCGGCGGCAGCTTTGGCGCGGGCAATTACGGCATGTGCGGGCGGGCGTACGATCCAAGGTTCCTGTTCACCTGGCCCAATGCGCGGATTTCGGTGATGGGCGGCGAACAGGCGGCGTCTGTCCTGGCGACGGTGCACCGCGATGCGGCCAAGTGGGACGCGCGCGAGGCCGAGGCGTTCAAGGCACCGATCCGCCAGAAGTATGAGGACGAGGGCAATCCCTATTACGCGACCGCGCGGCTGTGGGACGACGGGGTGATCGACCCGGCGCAGACGCGGGATGTTTTGGGGTTGGCGCTTGCGGCGAGTCTGGAGGCGCCGATACCCGAGAGGCCAGCGTTTGGCGTGTTCAGGATGTAATGATGGAGCAAGTAATGAAGGCAAAATCGTCGGTAATGATCGCCGTTCTGCTTGGGGCATGCACCCCGACAGTTGACAAAATTCGATCCCTAGAGGCACCGAAAATCTTCACCAGTGACAAAACATTTGACCAAGTAACATCTTGCGTAGGTGGTGTTGTTGTTCCCCAAATGGGAATGTCAGCAGTCCCAATCGAGCACGGGACGTCGTTCGTATATAGCCACGGTGCAAGCTTTGGAGGGGTTGCTGCAATGTTGGTTGAAATTCAACGGACTCAACCTGTTAAAGTTGATGTCACAATAACTGGCGGACCGTGGTTGGGCAAAGACAATAAACTTCTTCGCGTTGTGAACCAGTGTTTATAGGTCGCTCATGATCACATCCCTCCTCATCGCCAATCGCGGCGAGATCGCCTGCCGGATCAT
>JANONQ010000566.1:0-3636 GCA_031420935.1 Novosphingobium sp.
GCCTGCCGGCACTGCCGCCGCATAGGGCTGACTGCCAGGCTGGGCGTCGATCATGTCAAGGTCGGAACGGCACAGTCCCGCTCCGCGCATTCGCAACAGCACTTCGCCCGCGCGGGGCGCAGGGACCGCCACGTCCACGAACTCGGCCGGGCGGCCCCACTCCACGATCTGGTAAGCCTGCATGCTGCGCCCTCCATTTTCCACAACCGCAACATATCGTTGTTTTATAAAAAAAAACAAGTTCGGACGGGATGCTATGCGCGGCGCTAGCGCGAATCCATGGCCCCGAGGAAAGTTCACCCATGTGAACAATCGCCCTCCCATCTTGCTCCGACGGCCTACACGAGTCACGCTGTGGAATGTGAATAGAAACGAGTGCAGCTTGTCCATCAACGCTGCACGCGCTGCTCGACCCGAAATTGACTGGCGGGCGATCATGTGCAATTGTCGAACGATATAGTCCGACTGACTTGGTCGAAAATGCTTCCGAAATATCGGAATGGCAAAGGTTTTTTTTAGGAGAACGAGCCCAGCGAGGCTCAAAATTTTTGGGAGGGGTATAATGATGAATTCTCCAATAGCTTTGCGGCTTGCCGGTTGCTCGATGCTGGCGATGCTGTGGGCCGCGCCTGCGTTTGCACAGGACGCGGGTGAGATTGTTGTTACGGCGCAGAAGCGCGAGCAATCAATCAACACGGTGGGTCTGACGATCCAGGCCGCAACGGAGGACACGCTGGCTGAGCGTGGCATCAAGGAAGTGTCCGATCTGGGCAAGCTGGTTCCGGGCTTTATTGCCACCCAGTCGACCTTCGCAACGCCGGTTTACACGCTGCGCGGCATCGGCCTTTATGACTCGACGATTGGCGCTGCGCCGGCCGTGGCGATCTATACGGACGAAGTCTCGCGCAATTACCCGATCATGTCGGATGCGCTCAACCTGGACATCCAGCGTGTCGAAGTGCTCAAGGGCCCGCAGGGCACGCTGTTCGGGCAGAGCTCGACCGGCGGCGCGATCAACTATGTCGTCGCCAAGCCGACCGATAGTTTCGAGGCTGGATTCGACGCCTCCTATGAGCGGTTCAACCGTGCCGAGCTGTCGGGCTTCTTGAGCGGCCCGCTCTCCGACACGCTGCGCGCCCGACTTGCCGTCAAGGGCGTCTCGGGCGGTGCCTGGCAGTACAACGTTTCGAAGGCCTCGCCGACTGCCGCGAACGAGGAGAACGGCGATGATCGGCGAATCATGGGACGCCTGTCGCTGGAATGGACGCCGTCGAGCACGATCAAGATCCTGGGAACCCTGACCGGTGCGCGTGACCGTTCGGACACGCAGGCACCGCATTATGAGGGCTCGTTCTACAATATCTACAGCGCGGCGGCGCTCGCTACGGCCAATGCCAATCCGGCGACGGCCAACCCCTATGGTTATGTGGATGACCAACTCTACAACCAGCTCACCACGCCAGGCAATCCGGGCTATCTTTCGACGTTCCTGGCCTTCCAGAACACGGCCGTAACCCGAATGAACGGGACCAATGTGACCAACGCGTTCCCGCAGCCGTGGGCGCAATTCGGCTGGGCGCAGTCGGCCCGGTTCGTTCTGGGGACACCTATTGTCCGCAACGCGCGCGCGGGTTCCTGGTCGCCAGGCTTCCTGCGCGGGAACCGTGACTCGTATTGGCAGGGCACGCTCCGGGCCGATGTCGACCTGACGGACAGCATCAAGCTGACTTCGATCACGTCCTTTGCGAAAAAGAAGGTCGATCATACCATCGAGCTCGACGGCACCGCCTCGACTTCCTACGACATTCTTTCCTTCGGCGACGTCAAGGCGTTCAACCAGGAACTGCGCATTTCGGGCAAGACCGACCGTCTGAACTGGATCCTCGGCGGCAACTACGACAATGTCAAAACTAACGACGACAACGCCTATCTCCTGTATAGCTTCCTGGGCGCCGATCCTTTGAGTTTCTTGCAGCCCTTCGGGTTGAACATCGGCCCGGTGCAGGGCACCTATAACGACTTCAGCAACAAGCTGGAAACTTATGCTGTCTTCGGCAATCTCGAATATGAAATCGTTGACAACCTGACGATCAGCGGCGGCATCCGCTACACCAAGAACAAGCTCAGCGCATCCTATGCCTATTACGAACCCGCGCTGGACGATCCGACCCTTAAATATACGCCGCCGTCGAACTTTGGTGTGAACCAGATTTTCACGTTCGTCTGCAACGTGGCCGGCGCGGGTGTCGCCGTTCCACCCCGTCCTGACCTGTGCGTGATCAATCCGGGACAGAGCTTCATTGCCGGCGACGGCCGGCCGGGCTATCCTGCATCCACCCCGATCATCGACCCGCTGCTTGTGAACCTGACCGAAGATAACGTATCCTGGCGCATCGGCCTCAACTACAAGTTAAGCAACGGCGGCTTGATTTATGCAACGGCCAGCCAGGGCTATAAAGCCGGTGTGTTCTCCAACATCGGCGCTTCGGTCATCTCGCAGTACGTCCCGGCCACGCAGGAAAAGCTGCTCGCCTACGAAGCCGGGATCAAGATGCCACTGGCGGACGGCCGTCTGCGCCTGAACGCCTCGGCCTTCTACTATGACTACGGCGACAAGCAGGTTCGCGCCAAAATCTTGGACGGCACCTGGGGCCTGCTCGAACGCCTGGTCAACATTCCGAAGTCTGAAGTCTACGGCGTTGAAGCCGAACTGTTCGCCCAGCCGGTCGAAGGTTTGACCTTTGCAGCCAGCGCGACCTACATGAAGAGCAAGGTCACCCAGACCTTTACCCAGCTGATCACGCCAACCGGTAACTTCGACGTGTTCAACAACATGGGCTTCACGGGCGAGTTCAAGGGATCGGAACTGCCCTATACGCCAAACTTCATGGCCAATGCCGACATTCAGTACGAATGGGAAATGGGCAACCTCAAGCCGTTTATCGGTGGCACGATCGTCCATCAGGGCAAGTCCAACGCGACCTTCGAGAACGCCATCTTGCGGGCGGATTATTTCGATATCCCGTCCTTTGAGACCGTCGATCTTCGGGCCGGTGTGTATGGCAATGACGGCCGATGGACCTTGTCCGTCTACGGCCGCAACGTGTTCAACAAATACTACATTACCTCGCCGACCTACTACGGCGATGCCCGGTGGAGCATGGCTGCCAAGCCCGCCATCTACGGCGTCGCATTCAAGTTTCGGTATAACTAGGCAAGACATCCGCTAGCCCAACCCCTGGCTTGGCACACACAGCGTGTCGAGCCAGGGGCATGGGTTAAAATCATCGCAACCTGGCATTATACCAAGTCCCAGTGAAGCCGACTTATTACCCCCTTCCCCGTCGGGGAAGGGTTGGCGATGGGGAGTGAGGCCGCTAGGCCTCGCGTCGGCGCTGTCGTCGAGCCACCACCCCAACCGCTCCCCAGCGGGGAGGGGCTCGATGGGTTCCAATCAATGGGATTTGGTATTACAGAGCGCGTGCAAACGAAGCTGCTTCGGCCAGGAATCTCGTTGCCTGGGTTGTATCGGCAAAATACGGATCGCTACCCCGTCGGTGTGAATAGTCATACAATATGGCCAGCTTCCAGTTCACTGCTGCAAGGTACCAGTTGATATCAACAGCGGTTTTGCCA
>JANONQ010000567.1:0-1837 GCA_031420935.1 Novosphingobium sp.
GGCTTCGAAGTGCTGGGCTTCCCGGCTAATGATTTTGGCGCGCAGGAACCCGGCAGTCACGAGGAAATCGCCGAGTTCTGCAAGGCGAACTACGGCGTTTCCTTTCCGCTCTACAGCAAGGCCGACGTCACCGGGCCGGGCAAACAGCCGCTCTACGCCGCGCTCACCGAAGCAATTCCCGACAAGCAGGGCGATGCCGCCGGTTGGCGCGAGCTTCTGCGCGGCCATGGCATGACGCCGACCGAAGACCCCGAAGTGCTGTGGAACTTCGAGAAGTTCCTGATCGGCAAGGACGGTCAGGTCGCCGCCCGCTTCTCACCGGCAGTCACGCCCGACGACCCTGAGCTGGTCGGCGCGATTGAGGCCGAGCTGGCCAAGTAGGCAGGCCGGGTGACCGCCAAAGCGGCGGAGGGGAAAGCAGTCAAGTCAACGATCGGCGCGGCGCTTCGGAGCCGCTATCTCGATGTCGTCGCGTCGATCTATATCTACAACGAATACCGCGGCTATACCTCGCTCGACCGCGTGCTGGCGGCGGTGCGCCGGCATTGCCCGGATGATGCCGCCTTCATCGCCGCCATCGCCCGGCACCGCGCCGACGAGCGCAAGCACTATCTGATGTTCAAGCGCTGGTTCGAGCGGCAGGGGCGGATGCCGCTGGCGCTCGACAGCTCCTACGGCCAGATCGACCGGATCATCCGCTTCGCCTTCGGCTGTAGCATCGACCAGCTCGACACCGACGAAGTGCTCGCCGAACCCGGCGGCTTCGAGCAGCTGTGCCGAATTATTGTGCTGACCGAGGAGCGCGGGCTTGCCCAGGTCGAGGCGCTGCTGAACAACCAGGTGATCATGGCCGATCCGGTCCTGGCGCGCATCTTCCGCATTGTCCACCAGGACGAGCCAGACCACTTCCTGCCTTACCGCGCCTGGCTGGAGCGGCAGGGCAAGCCCGTCGCGGCGTGGCGCGAACGGCTGGCCGATGCCTGCATCCACAAGGTGCTGCTGTGGCGCAAGCTGCCGGCTCTGTTCCTCGATTCCGGCGCCCGGCGACTGGAACGCTGGCCCGATGACGGGGAGGGCGAGCCGGGATAGACCAGCGCCATCGCGCTTGCGGCGATCTGTTTTACCAAAGTGCAGTTCCCCTCAACGCAACATGGTATCAGCTGTCCAAATCGTAGAACCGAACGATTTCCGCCCAGGCCTCCTCAGCGGTCTCGACGGGGGTAAATAGCGCAATATCCTCGGGGTTGATGACGCCTTCCGCTGCCATTTCGCCGAAATCGATGATCCGCCGCCAGTATTCCGCTCCGAACAGGAGCACCGGGATCGGTTTCATCTTGCCGGTCTGGATCAGCGTCAGCAGCTCCATAAACTCGTCGAGCGTGCCATAGCCGCCGGGGAACACCGCCACTGCGCGCGCCCGGAGCAGGAAGTGCATCTTGCGCAGGGCAAAATAATGGAACTGAAACGACAGCTCGGGCGTAACATAGGTGTTCGGCGCCTGCTCATGCGGCAACACGATATTAAGGCCGATGGTATCGGCCCCGGCCTCGACCGCGCCGCGGTTGGCCGCTTCCATGATCGAAGGCCCGCCGCCCGAGCAGACGACGAACTGGCGCATGCCTTTCTCGACGATGGCGCAGCTGCCGGCGATGTGGCCAAGCTTGCGCGCCTCCTCGTAATATTTCGCCTTGCCCGCGAGCCGCTCGGCAACAGCCCGCCGCTCCGGCGTTGGCGCTGCGGCAACCAGCGCCTCGGCCTGTTCGGGCGAGGGGATGCGCGCCGAGCCATAGACCACCAGCGTCGAGCCGATCGCCGCCTCATCGAGCAAAAGGTCAGT
>JANONQ010000568.1:0-2000 GCA_031420935.1 Novosphingobium sp.
AGCACCGTGTCGGAAACCAGATTGGCGGCGAAAAACCAGTCGTCGCCCTTAATCGGCAGCCAGGGCACCTTGGCCCGGTCGATCGGCCGGTCGCCTTTCAGGGTGTTCTGGTTGTAGGGATCGAACCAGCGCTCCTTCACCAGCCCCAGCGTTTCGACCAGCCGCCAGCGGTCCGGAACCGGGATCTGGTCGGTGGGGAAGGCCTCGGGCGGGGGGCTTCGCACCGCGCCGGGATTGTCCTGCGCCGCCCGTTCCGGAAGATCGCTCTCAAGGCCGGGGCGGCGGCGGCCTTCAATGACTTCGGGATCGACGTCGGGCGGGCTCGCTTCCTCGTCAACCGGCGCGGAAGCTGGCACATCGTCCGGCGGCAGCGGAGCGCTGCCTTCTCCGGCAATCTGCGTTAGCAGCAGCGGCAAGACGAGGAGCGAGCCGGCCATCACAGCCCCTGGCAGACATTCTGGTCCGCAGAACCCAGGAACGGCGCGAACGGGCAGCTGACGTAGCGCAGGCGGGCGGTTGCATTGCCGAGATTGACCACCACCGTGTCCGCCCGGATGCCCGGCGGGGCATTGCCGATGCCGCCGACCGCCTGCCCGGCGTTATGCGCGGCCAGAAAACCGATCATGTCGTCCTGATCGATGCCGTCGCCCGAAACGCCGATTGCGCCGATCAGCACATTGCCGCGATAGATCGGCACCGATCCCGGGAAGATCTGGATGCCGTTCTGCAGCCGGTTCTGCCCGGCTACGACATCGGGGATGAAACTGCAGCGCCGGTCGGTGTCGCTGCCGCTCGCCCCGCTCACATAGAGCAGATGCTGCGCGATGTTGCCGATGACCAGTGCCGATTGCAGCCCGGTGGAGAAGGGATTGAACTTGCCGGTGGGGCGCGACAATGGCCCGTTCGGGCGGCCCACTTCGCCATCGGGGAAATAGGGACGCGCCAGATTGCCAATGGCGCGGTCCGAAAAGGCGGTGCGGCCGGTGAAGGCATTGGGATCGCCCAGGAAGGTGCGCGTTGCAACGACGAAACCGCGCACATCGCCGCTGGGGTCGGCCAGCAGATTGGCGCCCGCATTGGCACCCGAAAAGAAGGCGGCGGTGCGGGCCTTCTGCAGGCTGACGTCGATGCCGAAGATGGGGGCATCGGGGGCGCGGACGATGCCCAGCACTGTGCCGCGGGTATCGACGAGCGAAATCGTCACCTGCGCCCGGCTGTCCAGCGGCTGGCGGATTTGCGCGCGGGCGCGGGCCATCACCGCAAACGCCTGTTCGAGCAGGGCCCTGGCCTCGCTGGCGCTGATCGCGGCGGAGACCTCGGCGGCATCGGTCCCGGCGCGAACAGGATAGCGGTTTGCGCCCGCGCCATCGGTCAGGATGAAGGCGTCGGGATGGTTGAATTCGGCGGAGCTCGCGCGCCGCACCCCCGATGCCTCGCTGCCATAGGCCGCGCCCGCCTGGATTGCGGCCACCGGGTAATAGCCGGTCAGCGCCATGAGTTGACCCAGCGCCGGGACCGTCGCGGCATAGTTCGCGCCCGAAACAGCGGCGAGACTGGCATATTCGGTGTCGGAATAGCGCAGCAAGGTGCCATCGACGGTGATGCGGTTGGCTCTGATCGCCTCGGGCGCCTCGAAGCCCAGCGTGCCGGCCAGGGCGATGCGCTCATCCGCGTCGCGGTCGTCATCGAGGACGTTGGCATCGAAGCCGTAGACGCCGTCCGCGACGACGCCGACCCCGCCCACCACCACGCCGTTCTTGTACAGCGGGAACCCGCCGGGATCTGCGGCCAGGCCCAGCGGCGAGCGCTTGGGCCCGATCAAACCCGCCGTGCCCGTGGCGATGCGGGCGGAAAGGTCTGAACAGGGCAGCTGGCTGAACTGCACGCCGAACAAGGGTCCGCTCTCCAGCCCGGCGGTGGAGGGCGCAGGCGGGAAATGCTGCTGGACGATCATGCTTGCCGTGCGCGTGGAAAAGGCGTTGCCGCTGCTCGACAGATAG
>JANONQ010000569.1:0-2190 GCA_031420935.1 Novosphingobium sp.
CCGCGAATAGCACGACTCATTGCGATGCCACCTTCTCTTATCACTCTCGAGTGAACGAATATCACAGTATTGATGGCCTTGGAAGCACGGCATAATACCAACCTGCATTGATTATGACCCATGTGCCCATTGACGTCGTCCGATGGTCATGATGCGCCACGGCTGATCGATGAGTTTGTTCCAGGCTTCGCAGCAAAGGTCGATGATGTTTTCGTGTGATGTGAAGACCCGGTTGGAAAGCCAGTTGTCGCGCATGAACTGCCAGACGTTCTCAACCGGATTGAGTTCGGGGCATTTTGGCGGCAGCGCTATGATGCTGATATTGCCGGGCACTTCGAGCTTGTTGGTCATGTGCCAACCAGCCTGATCCATCAACAGCACGGCGTGGGCACCGGGTGCGATGGCGAGCGATATCTCGGCGAGATGAAGCGACATGGTCTGGGTATTGCAGAATGGCAGCACCAGACCGGCCCCCCCTTCGACTTCGCTCAGGACAGGCTTGCCGAGTTCCGGGCAGATGGCGCCGAAGATGTAGACCGATTTCGTCCTCTGGTCCTTGGGCGCCGATGGCCGCGTGCCGCGTCTGGCCCAGCGCCGCGCGATCTTGTTCTTCTGGCCGACGCGCGCTTCGTCCTGGAACCAGATTTCTATGGGCGTTGCGCGCGGGAGGGTGGCTTTGACCGTTGCCAGCGCGGCGGCAAAACCCCCTTTTTGAAGGCCTCCATCGCAAATTCGTTCTGGGCATGGTGGCGGGGCCGCGCCGTGAGTTTGACGTAGCCCAGCTTCTTCAACTCCCGCCCCACGGTCGTCTCATCCAGCGAGACCGCAAATTCCTCATGGAGCCACTGGACCAGGTCGATCAGCCGCCTCCTGAGCCTGTCGAAGGGGGACAACCCCATGGATCGCCGGGATCGGGCCGCTCTCGACAATCTCCACAAGCGCCTGACGCTGGGCATCATTGAGCAGCGACCGTTTGCCAGGCGCCCCTTCGGCGAAGCTCAGGACATGCTTGCCGTCAAGCAGACCATCCGGGCCGCGCGCATTGAACCGCACCACCCAGTCCCGCACGATCTGCAAACCCACCCCGCCGATCCGCGCCGCAGCGCTGCGGCTTCCGCCATCGTAAATTTCCGCCAATGCCAGCAGCCGGCGGCCCTGGTTCGCGCTCTTCGTGGTGCGCGCCAACCGCCTTAAGCTCGCCCCGTCAATGTCATCTCGCATTCCGATCGCTGCACCCATGACCTTGCCCTCCAACAGGCTGCCATAGATTCAGACTTTCGACGCTTTGGGAATCCCCAATCTGAGTCAGATTCACCGCAGGTTGGTATTAGTATTGGCGATTATCCCCTTGCGTCATGTAACCACCCATGCTAGATAATGGGCATGAGCATGAAAGCCCCCACCCTTCGCCAGTTCCAAGCGCAGTTTCCGACCGAGGAAAGCTGCCTCGATCACCTGATGCGCATTCGCTTTGGCGACCGCCACGAATGCGCGAAGTGCGGGCGCAACGCTCACTTTTACCGGGTGCGGACGCGCAAGGTCTATTCGTGCGAGTATTGCGGCCACCAGATCGCGCCGATGGCAGGAACGCCCTTTGAGCGCACGCGCACGTCTTTGCGCGATTGGTTCTTCGTCATGTTCTTGTTCACGACAAGCCGTAACGGCCTCGCTGCGAAGGAAGTCGAGCGCCAGCTTGGCGTGACCTACAAAACGGCATGGCGCATGTGCCACGAAATCCGCAAGTATATGGCCGCTGTTGACGGCGGCTTTCCGATTGGCGGTTTCGGCACTATCGTTGAAGTTGACGAAACCTATGTCGGCGGCGTCAGCAAAGGCGGAAAGCGCGGGCGCGGCGCACCGGGTAAGACGGTCGTTCTCGGCATGATGGAGCGGGACGGCGACGTGGTTACGCAGGTTGTTGAGAACGTCCGCGCTGCCACGCTCAAGCCCGCGATCAACGCGAACGTCCTTCCCGGCGGGCAAATCCATTCCGACGAACTCAAGAGCTACAGCGGCCTTGGACTGCGCGGCCATCGCCACATGACGGTCAATCACGGGATGGGCGAATACGTCAGCGCCAGCGGCGCGACCGTGAACGGCCTTGAAGGCTTTTGGGCGGCGCTCAAGCGCGGGATCAACGGCACGCATATCCATGTCAGCGGGAAGCATCTTCCGAAGTATCTGGCGGAG
>JANONQ010000570.1:0-2231 GCA_031420935.1 Novosphingobium sp.
GCGAGGGGGACTTGCCCTGCCCGCGCCCAGTAAAGCCCATCGTGTAAGGCCAGCCCGGTCAGAACCCGGCCCTGACGGACCATGCTTGCCTGTTCCGGGCCGAGGTCTAGAGCCGGGATGTCGTCCAGCCCTGCCTCCAGCGGCAAGATCACGTTCTCAAGCGCCGCGCCCTTGCCGGTTTCGTTCAATTTGTCCAGCGAAATCGCCTGTGACAAGCCGAACGGCCCGGCGCGCAAGCGGCGCAGCATGGTGACATGACCGAAGGTGCCAAGAGCACGGGCAATGTCGCGGGCGAGGCTGCGGATATAGGTGCCTTTGGAGACATGGGCGAGGAGAGTGATTTCCGCCAATTCCTCCCCGAGCAAGCTCGACGAGGAATTGATCAGCAGCGAATGCACATTCACCGTTCGGGGCTTGAGTTCCACCGCCTCTCCCGCCCGCGCCCGGTTATAGGCCCTTTGCCCATCGACCATCAGCGCCGAATAGGCCGGCGGCACCTGCTCGATCAGCCCGGTGAATTGCCCCAGTACCGCTTGCAACTGCGCCAGCGAAGGCCGCGCCGCACTTTCCGCCACCACCTTTCCCTCAAGATCGAGCGTATCCGTCTCTGCCCCGAATGCCACGGTAAATGCGTACTCTTTGCTCGCATCGAGCAATCGCCCGGCCAGCTTGGTCGCCTCGCCCAGCGCAATCGGCAGCACCCCGCTCGCCAGTGGATCGAGCGTGCCGCCGTGGCCGACCTTGACCTTGGCGTAACCGGCCTCGCGCAGATTGCGCTTCACCGCGCCGACCGCCTGGGTCGAGCCGAGCCCGATGGGCTTGTCGAGGATCAGCCAGCCATGGAGGGGCTGTTTCACGTCAGCGCCCGGCAATCACCGTCGCCAGTGCCAAATATTGCTGCGCCAGCCACTCGACCGGCGGGAGCAGGATCCAGGCGACCGGATTGAACGCGGGCACCAGCCATGGCAGCACGATCAGCAGCAGGAAGATCAGCAGAAAACCGAACCGGTGCAACCGCGCAAAAGCCTGCGCCGCTTTTGGCGGGAGCAGTCCCTCGACGATGTGCGAGCCGTCGAACGGCGGGATCGGCAGCAGGTTGAACAGTGCCAGGAACAGGTTGATCGTCAGGAAATTCATCAGATTGGCAACCAGGAACCGGATTCCCAGCGATGGCTCTTCGCCGCCGGTGTAAAAGCGCACCAACAACCCCAGCAGCACCGCTCCGATGCCGGCGAGGACGAGGTTGCTGCCAGGCCCCGCCGCCGCCACCAGCATCATCCCGCTGCGCGGATTGCGCAGGCGCATTTTGTTGACCGGTACCGGTTTGGCCCAGCCGAACACCGGCCCCTTGGCCAGCGCCAGCAGGCCCGGCAGGATCACCGTGCCGATCGGATCGACGTGGCGCAGCGGATTGAGGCTTAGCCGCTTTTGTTCCTGCGCTGTCGGATCGCCGAGCAATTTCGCCACCCAGCCATGCGCCACCTCGTGAAACACGATCGCGAGGATGAGCGGGATGATGAGTGACCCGGCCTGGAACAGAGTGTCGTTCATCCGTTCCATTCCCCGTGAAGCAAGCTGAATAGCTGAACCGCGCCAGCGACAAATTCGGCGCGCAAGTTTCCGAATTCGTTCATGCCCGCAAGGTTCGAACAATGGCTGGCGAGTCCGGACCGGCCTTTCGGGCGAGCTTCTTCTCAAATGTCGCAAAGAATTCAATTGAACGGTCGCAGGCAGCGAGATGGATCATGTCGGCGTAGTCAGCACCTTCGGCAAACCGTTCCAGGGCCCAGCGAACAGCCACTTCATTGGGGACAGTAACGGTTTCCATGTCGAGCAGCCCGGCAATTCCCGCGACGATTTCATCGCGGGTCAGCCCATAAATGGCGTCCAGTACCCATCCCAGTTCGAGCAGCACTGTCCAGCCAATGAAGCATTCTTCCTTGAGCAGCATTTTTGCTGCTTGCAGCTGCTTGGGGTCATCCCGGACGATCAGTCGAACCGCGACATTTGTGTCCAGCGCAATCACTGCTTGCGTTCAGTCCAATTGCGATAGGCGTCCGGAGAATACCCCAGGTCTTCGGTGGCGATCGGCGGCCCCTTGTAGTTCACCTTTGCAGCGATTTGGGCGAGCGCCTCATCCACGGTCAGCTTGCCTGGCCTGCGCGGCTTGCGCAGGACGATACAGTCGCCGGTCTCGATAACCTCGAGTTCGCTTCCCTGAAGCCAGCCCA
>JANONQ010000571.1:0-4169 GCA_031420935.1 Novosphingobium sp.
CCCCGAGGTCGAGGCTGGCAGTACAGACCAACCCGCGCAGCTCCCCCCGCGCCATGGCCCCCTCGACCTTGCGGCGCGCCTCTTTCGACAGCGAGCCGTGGTGGATGCCGATCGGCAGTTTGTCCTCGTTGGCCTCCCACAACTGCTGGAAAATATATTCGGCGAGGAAGCGCGTGTTGGTGAACACCAGCGTCGTGCGGTTTTCACGGATTGCCGTGTAGAGCTGCGGGATTGCCCAAGTGGCGGCGTGACCGCTCCACGGCAGGCGGCTTTCCTTCGGCAACAGAATTTCGATCTGCGGCTCGGCGCCCTTCTCGCCGGCGACCAGCGCCACCGAGTCGATCTCGCCCCCCATTTCTTTCAGAGTATGGGGCGCCAGCCAGCCGCGAAACGCCTCGGGATCGGCCACCGTCGCCGACAGCGCCGCTCGCCGCATATCCGGGGCCAGACCTTGTAGCCGCGCCAGCGCCAGTGACAGGAGGTCGCCGCGCTTGCCGGTGGCGAAGGCATGGACCTCGTCGATCACCACCCGCTTCAGTGTGGCGAACAGCGAGGCGCTTTCCGGGTAAGACAACAAAAGCGACAGCGATTCGGGCGTGGTCAGCAGCACATGCGGCGGGCGTGCGCGCTGGCGGGCCTTGCGGTCGGACGGCGTATCCCCGCTGCGTGTTTCGACCCGGATCGGCAGGCCAATCTCGGCGATCGGCGTCATCAGATTGCGCTGCACATCATGCGCCAGCGCTTTGAGCGGCGAGACATAGAGCGTGTGCAGCCCCTCCGGCACCGGCGCATCGCCAAGCCGGGAGGGCGCGAAGTCCGCGAGCGTCGGCAGAAAACCCGCGAGCGTCTTGCCCGCGCCGGTATCGGCGACCAGCAGCGCATGACGCCCGGCGTCCGCCTCGGCCAGCATCTCGGCCTGATGCCGCCGCACCCGCCAGCCGCGCCCTTCGAACCAGGCGGCGATCTCTGCGGGAACTTCTCCCGGCGTCATGCAGTTGGCTGCAAAAGCAGAGGATTCGCGGGCATAATCGCTGCTTAGCACTCCGGCGACCAGAAGCGCAGCGCAGCTTGCATCGAACACGCGCAGTGAATGGCGTCATTTTACGGGTCGCCCGGCGCTCCCCCAAGAACCAGGTATGGACGTGGCTGTAGAGGCCGGAACGAAGGTCTGCATTGCCCCTTGCACCTTGCCCCCCTCCCGGTTAAACGCCGCCCCTGCGCAGGGCCAATGCCCACGCACGCCGCTTTAGCTCAGCCGGTAGAGCACATCATTCGTAATGATGGGGTCACAGGTTCGAGTCCTGTAAGCGGCACCATTTGCCTGTTCGCCAAAGCCCGCGAATGGTTGCAAAACCCTCGGAAATCTGCCAAAAATAGCACTGGCCTAACCGCTAGTGTTCGCCTTTGCACGTCTCTGACCGGACGATTCTGGGGGCCACGGTGGGGGCCATTCGCTAACTGCAAAAAGGCGTGGCCCCCAAATGGCACTTTCGAACATCATAATCCGCAATGCGAAGCCCCGGTCCGGCCCTTACAAGCTGGCCGATGACAAGGGGCTGTTCCTACTGGTTCAGCCATCCGGCGGGATGCTCTGGCGCATGAAATATCGGATCGATGGGCGCGACGATGCGGGCGATCCCAAGCGCGTGGAAAAGAAGCTGGGATTTGGCACCTATCCGGAAGTAAGTTTGGTCGAAGCGCGCGGTCTGCGCGACGAGGCACGCGCTTTGCTGGCCAAGGGGATCGATCCAGGCGAAAAGAAGCGTCGCGATATTCAGGCATCGAAAGTCAGTGCGGCGAACACCTTCACCGCCGTCGCCAACGCCTATATCGCCAAGAACGAGCGCGACGGTCTTGCCGCCAACACCATCGTCAAACGGCGCTGGTTTGTCCGGTTGCTGCAAAAGGCGATTGGCAGCCGCCCGATCAGCGATATCCTGCCCTTCGATATTCTGGAAGCGGTGCGCCCCTATGAGGCAGCCAAGAATGACGAAAAGGCGCATCGAACGCTTCAATTCGCCGGCAGTGTCTATCGCTACGCAATTGCCAATCAGTTGGTGACGACCGACCCTACCCGCGATCTGCGCGGGGCCTTGGCCAAGCGCAAGCCAAAGCATCTTGCGGCTATTCTAGAACCCATGCACGTCGGCCAACTGCTGCGCGCAATCGATGGCTATGAAGGGCAAGGGCTTCCGATCACGCGGATCGCCTTGCAGGTTTCGCCTCACCTGTTCGTGCGCCCCGGTGAATTGCGCCGCGCCGAATGGACGGAAATCGATCTGGAGACAGCCGTCTGGCGTATTCCAGCCGCCAAGATGAAGGGCAGGCAGGAACACGTGGTGCCGCTTTCGTCGCAAGCCATCGCACTGTTCGAAGCGGCGCGCGCACTGACTGGCGACGGGCGCTATGTGTTCCCGTCGATCCGCACGCCAGCCAAGCCGATGTCGGAAAACACCGTGAACGCGGCGCTGCGGCGGCTGGGCTTCACCAAGGAAGAAATGACCGCGCACGGTTTCCGGGCGATGGCCAGCACCTTGCTCAACGAATCGGGCAAATGGTCGTCCGACGCCATCGAACGGGCGCTGGCCCACAAGGACAAAGACAGCGTGCGCGCGGCCTATCATCGCGGGGCGCATTGGGCGGAACGGGTGAAAATGGCGCAATGGTGGAGCGACCACCTCGACATTCTGCGAAAAGGGGCTGACATCGTCGAAATGCGCATCGCTAAAGTCTAGCTTGACGGTTCGCGCTTCATTGCAGGCTTCCGCTTCAGCGCATATGAACGTCCAATGACGGCGAATGGGTCGGTGCGAGCGAGGCGGAATTGTTGAATGCAGCCTCCAACTGGGGCGCGGCAATTGCGATCTGTTCCCGCGCCGCCGACGCTATCTTGAAATCTCGCGCTTGTAGACTTGTGTTCAAGAATACAGCTCAGGACAACATTGAGAAACCCGCTCCGTTTAGGTGGCGCGGAGGGAATGGCGCTGGACCAGAACTGGGATGTCGGTAATTTCGAAACTTGGATCGACCGAGCGTATGTTTATCGAGCCTATGGCGTCGAATTCCTCCGAGCAGATATTGAGGATATGCTGAGGCCGGGTTGGCGGAGCGGGGGCAGCCTGTTAGGCAAGCCTATTGCTGCCCGATTCGTCAAACCTCTGTTTACTCAGTCGAATTAGACTGCTTCAGTTCGGGACACAGCTGGGCTTAGGCGGCTGGGGCTATGGCAATTGGCGGAATGCGCTAGTATTCCGGCGGCGGGCTACGTGGGGACTTCCACTGGGTTCGAAGAACATCAGGAGCATTTTGCTCCCTCTCAAAGGTTATAATCTATGGCCACTACCACTGTGGGAACGCTGGGTGACGATAAGATCGTTCTCGGTTCCGGTGATGATGTCGTCGATGGGGGCGCGGGCAATGACACCATCAATGGGGGTGCAGGCGCTGATACGCTCGATGGCGGAAGTGGGCTGGATCGATTGTTCGGTGGGTCTGGGGCCGATATCCTCATCTACAAAGCGTTTGAAAATCAGTGGAAGACAGGAACGGAATATCTGTCCGGCACTGAGGATGGTGCAATCACAAGCCCGATACTCGGCTTTACGGGATATGATAAGTACGACGGCGGCAACGGAAACGCCTCCGGCGGAGCTGCTGAACGAGATACTTTGCAGATTTGGCTGAATCCTGATCAGCTTGCCAATTCTGCTATTATGGCTGAGATTGCTCAGGCAAAAATTTGGGTTGAGGCGCAGAAGAACGCTAACACCGGCCAGGCCGGGACAGCAACTTTCACATTCACAACAATCAATCTCACGATCACCCAGATTGAGGCGATCTCGGTTCGCAATCACCTCGGTTCCGAAGACATCCTTGCCCCGACGGTGGCGACGGTGACGATGAGCGACACTGCGCTGAAGATCGGTGACACCTCGACGGTGACGGTGACCTTCTCGGAGAAGGTGCTGGCGTTCGACAATAGCGATGTGACGGTCGAGAACGGCACGCTGACGGCCTTTGCTTCGGCGGATGGCGGAAAGACGTGGACGGCGACGTTCACCCCGAGCTCCAACATCGAAGACACCACCAATGTCGTGACGGTGGGAGCCAATTACACCGACCTGGCCGGCAATGCGGGCAGCGGTGCGACGAGCGCCAATTATCAGGTC
>JANONQ010000572.1:0-3358 GCA_031420935.1 Novosphingobium sp.
CTGTCGGTGCTTATTCCTCAGGTACTTTCGGCGATGTTGCTGTTTCCCGTTATCGGCCGACTGGCCGCGGCGCTCGATCGATTTAGGTTGATGCCGCTAGTGGATGCGAATTGATGGCTGCTGCACGCCGGCTGGTCAGTACCGGGACACTGAAGAACAGTTTCGACCGGCGCAGCGCCGTGCTTGGCGTGATGCAGGGCGGCATCGGTGTGCTGCTGGCGGCAAGGATGGGCTGGATCGCCATTTTCCAAAACGAGAAATATAATCTCGATGCAGAGAGCAACCGCGTCAATCTGACCCTGGTCCCGCCCCGTCGCGGCTGGATTCTGGACCGCAATGGCGCGCCGCTCGCCTCGAACAAAGCGGATTTCCGGGTTGATATCATCCCTGACCGGCTGGTCGACCGGGACAAGACCATTGGGGAAGTCGGCCGCCTGCTTAGCCTGACTGCCGTTGAACTCCGCGACCTCAAGGACAAGATCGACAAGTCGGAGGGTTTTCAACCTGTCGAAGCTGCCTCGGGCCTGGAATGGGACGAGTTCGCCGCAGTCAGCGTGCGCCTGCCGGACATGCCTGGTGTTGTCGCCCAACGCGGGTTTTCGCGCTTCTACCCAACCGGCCCGTCGATCGGCCACCTCGTCGGCTATGTCGGCCCAGCGTCCGCTGAGGAATATGAGCGCGAGAAGAATCCGCTGCTTGTCACGCCGGGCTTCAAGATCGGCAAGGATGGGCTCGAAAAGCAGTTTGAACAGAATCTGCGCGGCAAACCTGGGGCCCGGCGTGTCGAAGTTACCGCGAGCGGCAGGATCGTGCGCGATCTCGATAGCCGCGAGGATGTGCCGGGCAAGCCGATCAAGCTGACGATCAACGGGCCGCTTCAGGATTACGCCGCGCGCCGTCTTGGCACGGAATCGGGCGCGGTGGTAGTTATGGACTGTCTCACCGGGGATCTGCTTTGCGCCGCCTCGATGCCCAGTTTCGATCCAAACCGGTTTGCCGACGGCATCGGCCGCGTTGAATGGAAGATGCTGTCCGATGACGATCATGTACCGCTGCGCAACAAGGTGCTGCGCGGGCTGTACCCACCGGGATCGACGGTCAAGCCGATGGTCGCCCTGTCGTTCCTGGAGGCCGGGCTGGACCCGGACGAGACCGTCAGTTGCAGCGGCGGCCTGCGCGTCGGCAACCGGGTGTTCCACTGCTGGCAGCGCCGCGGCCACGGCACGGTCAACATGGCAAAAGGCATCTATCAAAGCTGCGATGTTTATTTTTACCATTTCGCCCAGCGGATCGGCATGGATCCGATTGCGGTGATGGCGCGGCGGATGGGCCTCGGCCAATCCTTCCCGCTGCCGGTCGCCGGGCAGTCCTACGGCACGGTTCCCGATCCGGCCTGGAAGCAGCGCAAGTACGGCAAGGACTGGGCGGTGTTCGACACGGTCAACGCCACCATTGGCCAGGGCTATATGCTGGTCAATCCGCTGCAGCAGGCGGTCATGACGGCGCGTATCGCCAGCGGGCGCAATCTGATGCCGCGCCTGCTGCTGGATAACCGCACGCCCCAGATTGATTCGCTCGGCATCAGCCAGGAACATCTGGATTACGTCCATCAGGCGATGAAAGATGTGGTTAACGGCCCCGGCACCGCCGGCCGAGCCAAATTGCCGATGCCCGATGTGCTGCTGGCCGGCAAGACCGGCACCGCGCAGGTCGTCAGCCTCAGCGTTGGCAGCGGCAAGGGCGGCTTGTGGAAGCACCGTGACCACGGGCATTTCATTTGCTTTGCACCGTTCGATAAGCCGCGCTTTGCCTGTGCGGTGTTGATCGAGCACGGCGGCGGATCGAGCGCGGCCTATCCGGTGGCGCGCGACGTCATGACGTTCCTGTTCGATGCGGCCAAGGCGATGGAAGTGCTCACCGAAATGGAATCCGGCTGGGGCGGCACGCCGCAGCAGCGGATGGAGGCAAAATACCGCGTCTATACTGCGCAATATGGCGGCGCTGCGCCCAAAGTGCCGGCGCGGGAAGATGTGACGCGCGGGGATGACGAGGCCGGCGGGGCACCGCGCCAGCCGATTGTCAGCGGTGCAGCATCGCCGCCGCCGGAACCGGTCGCCGAAGCCGCCCGTGTGCAACCCCCGGCGGGCATGGTACCCTCGCCCATTCCAAACCGGGCGCAATGAGCAGCTCGATCCTCCCCGAACCGGTCGCCCGGCTGCCATGGCGCGTTATTCTGCCGCTCACCGCGCTCAACCTGTTCGGTTCGGCAGTGCTGTATTCGGCTGCACAAGGCAGCCTGTGGCCTTGGGCGGTGATCCATATGGTGCACTTCGCCGTCTTCCTGGCAATGGCGCTGGTCGTGGCGCGGTTTCCGCGCGACTGGTTCAAATTCGCCGCTTACCCGGTCTATGCCGTGGTCCTGATCATGCTGCTGTTCGTTGAGGCGCTCGGCATCGTTGGCGGCGGCAGCCAGCGCTGGCTTAACCTGGGCTTCATGACCTTGCAGCCGTCAGAGCTGATGAAGCCCGCGATCGTGCTGGTGTTGGCGCGGTTCTTCGACGCCCTGCCGCCGGCACTCACGGTAAGCTGGCGCGGCCTGGTTCCGGCCACCGCCCTGCTCGCGGTGCCGGCTTTCTTCGTCATCCTGCAGCCCGATCTCGGCACCGCCCTCGCGATATGTTTCGGCGGCGTGATGGTGATCTTCCTCGCCGGTCTGCCGCTGCGCTGGTTCGTCGGAGCTGGCCTTGCGGCTGCAGCGGCCGCGCCAATCGCCTATTTCGCAATGCTGCACGATTATCAGCGCCGGCGTGTGACGATTTTCCTGGATCCCGAAAGCGACCCGCTCGGCTCCGGCTATCACATCACCCAGTCCAAGATCGCCATCGGCTCGGGCGGATTTTTCGGCAAGGGCTTCGGCAACGGCACGCAGAGCCACCTCGAATATCTTCCGGAATCGCACACTGACTTCGTCTTCGCCACCATGGCCGAGGAATGGGGCATGCTAGGCGGATTATTCGTCCTGATCGTGTTTGGCATCATCCTGCGCTGGGGACTTAACGTCGCGCGCAACAGCCCGGACCGCTTCTCACGCTTGCTCGCCGCCGGGATGACGGCGACGATTTTCTTTTACGTTGCGATCAACCTGATGATGGTCATGGGCCTGGCACCGGTGGTCGGCATCCCCCTGCCCTTCGTCAGCCATGGCGGCTCGTCGCTGATGACCAACATGATCTGCATCGGCACGATCATGGCGGTCGATCGTTGGCGCAAGGGCAGCAGCTCCTACTTCTGAAATCCGGCACACAATCCGCTTTTACTGCGGCCGGCAACCGCTATAGGAAGCGCTCCCGGCGATTCG
>JANONQ010000573.1:0-1878 GCA_031420935.1 Novosphingobium sp.
GCCGTCGAAGCTGGAGAGCAGTTCGATCACGTCCTCCGGGCTCTGCACCAGCACCGCGCCGTCGCGGATTAGCTGGTTGCCGCCGTGGGCGCGGCTGTCGAGCGGGGAGCCGGGGATGGCCATGACCTCGCGCCCCGCCTCGCCCGCCAGCCGCGCGGTGATCAGCGAGCCCGACTTGGGCGCGGCCTCCACCACCAGCGTACCCGCCGCCAGCCCGGCGATGATCCGGTTGCGCGCCGGGAAATGGCGGGCGAGAGGATCGGTGCCGGGCGGTTGCTCGGACACCAGCAGGCCGCGTTCGGCCACCTCCGCCTGCAATTCGGCATGCTCGGGCGGATAGGCGATGTCGATGCCGCTGGCGATCACGCCAATGGTCGCGCCCGCAGCCAGCGCGCCCCGGTGCGCCGCGCCGTCGATCCCCCGGGCCAGGCCGGAGACCACCGTGAAACCCGCTTCGGCCAGCGCCGCGGCAAAATCGCGCGCCAGCTTGATCGCGCCGGCTGAGGCATTGCGCGCGCCGACGATGGCGACTGTCGGGCGGGCGGCGAGCGCCGGGTCGCCGCGAACGATCAGGATCGGCGGCGCGCCTTCCATCTGTCCGAGCAGCTGCGGGTAATCCGGGGAATCGTGGAACAGATAGCGCGCACCGGCCTTTTTGGTGGCCACGACCTCGTCGGCGATCCGGTTCTCCGGTGCCGGCCGGTAGGGCGATCCGCCCCGCGCGGCGAGATCGGGCAGCGCTTCGATGGCGGCGCGGGCATCGCCGAAGCGGCGCAGCAGCTGCGCGTAGGTCACCGGCCCGATGTTGGGCGAGCGGAGCAGCCGGATGCGGGCAAAGGCCTCTTGCTGGGACGGTGCGCTCACGCGTCCCGGCCCACTCTCGGCTCGGTCCCGGCTTTCAGCCGGGCGATATTGGCGCGGTGGAGGAACAGGACGATGGCGGCCAGCCCGAGCAGCACCGGGGCGAACACACCGTTGCCGCTCGCCAGCGCGGCGAGCGGAGCGACAACTGCCGCGCTCATCCCCGCCAGCGAGGAAATCCGGGTCAGCGCCAGCACGGCGCCCCAGACCGCCGCGTAGGCCACCCCGACCGGCCAGGCGAGACCCAGCGAAACACCCATCATCGTCGCCACCCCCTTGCCGCCCTTGAAGCGCAGCCACACGGGGAAGCAATGCCCCAGGAACGCCCCGAGCGCTGCCAGGCTGGGCAGCAGTGCCCCCTGCCCGTCCTGCAGCCAATGCGCCGCCAGCAGCACCGCCAGTAGCCCCTTGGCCATGTCGAGCAGCAGCGTTGCCGCCGCCAGCCCCTTGCGGCCCGTGCGCAGCACATTGGTCGCGCCGATATTGCCCGAGCCGATGGCACGCAGATCGCCCGCCCCGGTCAGCCGGGTGAGCAGCAGGCCGAAGGGGATAGAGCCCAGCGCGTAGCCAAGGAGCAGGGCAAGCAGCCAATTCATCGCGCATGCCATATCCGCTTGCCGGCGCTTGTCGAAGCCCGTTTTCCTTTTTGCATCCATAACGGTAGAAGCGGCCGGACGAGCGAGCACGGGGCACAGGCAATTTGGCACAGGAAATCGACGCGACGGCCCCGATCCTGCTGTTCGATTCCGGCGTCGGCGGGCTGTCGGTGCTGGCCAAGCTGCGTTTGGCCCTACCCCACGCGCCGGTGGTCTACGCCGCCGACAATGCCGGCCTGCCCTATGGCGCCAAGAGCGAGGCGGAAATCGCGGCGCGGGTCTGCGGCTTGCTCGGGCGGATGGCGGAGCGGTTCCAGCCGCGGCTGATCTGCATCGCCTGCAATACCGCCTCGACCATTGCCCTCGGCATGGTGCGCGAGGTGCTGCAAATCCCCATTGTCGGCACCGTGCCGGCGATCAA
>JANONQ010000574.1:0-3471 GCA_031420935.1 Novosphingobium sp.
GAAGGCTATCTCCATTCGCTCAAGAATGATGTGGAAGTGGCGGTTGAAGTGCTGTTTGCCGACGCGAAGGGAAAGGACATGCGTGCGGTCGAGGCATTGATCCTCGATCATAGCGCACGCCAGACTTTGCGCGAGCGCGCCTGGACGATCAGCACCGGCTTTGAAAAAGATCCCGCCAGCGTCCCGCCGGTTACAGGCCTGATTTACGATGATGGGGCAGCGCAGCGCTAACTCGATCCGGCAGGATTGGGTCGGTTTGCGCACAAAATCAGCACTGTAATCGTTGGCGCGGAGCTGGGAATCCAAAAACAAGGTTGGGCGGCGGTGGCGGGCGCTGGCACGGCCAGCTTGCCGGTCGCAGCATATTTGAGCAACGCCTCGGCTGCTTCGGCAGGGAAATGGTCGGCTAGCGCAAAAAACCCTTCCCTCGGTTGCGGCGCGAACGTCCGCTGTCCAGTCGCCCGGAACGCCGATGGAGAGCGAGGGATCGTTATCCAGAGCCGCGAACAGATTGGCAGGCTCAGCCTTGGCGCGCGCAATTGGCGCGAGTGTGTAGAAATCGAAAGTATCGGGCCGCGCAACCTACTCGACCTGCTCGCGCACTTCGACGATCTGGATCGCGCCGGTCTTCGGCTGTGCCTCGATCCGCCGCCACTGCGCAGAGGCATAGGCATCATCCTGGCGATCGACATAGGCCATCAGCATCGAGTTGGCGGTTTTGTAGACGACTAACATTCCGCTACGGGCTACCTGAGCCCGGTTCAGTTTGAGGAACAACACGCCCTGCCCAGTCCTATCCGACCCAAGCGCGGCCACTCCAGCGTCAGGCGCTGCTGGAATGCGTCGTGGAATCACGCAAAAATTCAAGCTGGACATACCGAATGCTTTCTCTGGTCATAAAATCTCGCAATACATGCAGACTTGCCGGTCCACGGGGCCTCGCATGATGCAGCGTTATCGGATTACGAAGGCCGTCCGGGAAGGAGGAATTCTACCTGGCGCCTTGGCTTTGCTAGCAGTCTTCGCCCTGCAAGTGGTCAGTCCCCAGTCGCTCGCTCAGGTGGGCCAGTCGATCTTTGATTCCTATATCCGAGCCGAGCCGCGACTTTATCAGCCAGCGCCGGTCAAGGTGGTCGACATCGACGAGGCCTCGATCCGCCGCTACGGCCAGTGGCCTTGGCCCCGCACGGAAATTGCCCGCCTGATCGAAGGGTTGGGTGAGGCCGGCGCTTCGGCGATTGCGCTCGATATCGTTTTTTCCGAACCCGACCGGACCTCACCGCCGCAGATTGCCGACCGCCTCAAACAGAGCGGCGGCGACCCGCAGTTGCTGGCGGCATTGCAGCGCCTGCCCGACCATGACGCGCAGTTGGCCCGCACCATCCGCGACTGGCCAGTGGTGACCGGCTTTTTCCTGTCAAACGATCCGCAGCGGGCCACTGCTACCCCCAAGGCGGGTTTCGCCGTCTCCGGCACACCGCCCGATGGGGTTCTGCCGGCCTACCGCAACGCCATCCTGTCGCTCCCGGCGATCGAACAGGCGGCGCGGGGGAACGGATCATTGACCCTGGCGACCGACAGCGACGGGATCATCCGCAAGGCACCCTTGCTGGCGCTCCAGGGCCAGCAGATCCTGCCTTCGCTGTCGATCGAGGCGCTGCGGGTGGCGCAGGGTGCGGGCTCGATCCTGGTCAAGACCAGCGACGGCAGCGGCAACATCGGCGGCGGCGGCAGGCAAAGCGAAGTGGTGTCGCTCAAGGTGGGCGATTTCGAGGTGCCGACGACGCGCCGCGGCGAATTGTGGATGTATTACACCGCGCCCCGGCCCGAGCGGATCGTGCCGGCCTGGAAGATCCTGGCTGGCGCTCTGTCACCCGAGGCGATGGCGGAAACCTTCGCTGGCCAAATCGTGTTCATCGGCGCGGGCGCGATCGGCCTGCGCGACCTGGTCGCCACCCCGATCCAGGACCGCGACCTCGGCGTGATGGTCCATGCCCAGGCCGCTGAGCAAATGATCCTGGGGCAATTTCTTACCCGGCCGGACTGGTCCGAAGGGCTGGAGCGCAGCCTGGTGCTGGCGTTCGGCTGCCTGTTGCTGGTGCTGCTGCCCCGTCTGGGCGCAACCAAAGGCGCCGCGCTTGGGCTGTTTCTGGCCGGCGGTACCTTGGCGGGGAGCTGGTACGCTTTCGATCGTATCCAGTTCCTGCTCGACCCGACTTATCCGATGCTCGCTGTGCTGGCGGTCTATGGGACTGTAACCGTACATACCTATTACCGCGAGGAGCGGCGGCGCAGCTATATCCACCGCGCCTTCGACCGCTACCTCTCGCCGGAACTGGTCAGGCGCATCGCCGCCGATCCCGGGCAGCTCGAACTGGGCGGCGAGGAACGCCAGATGACCGTCCTATTCTGCGATATCCGCAGCTTCTCGCGTATTTCGGAAAGCCTGCCGCCCAAGGACATCATCCGCTTCCTGATCAGCTTCCTGACGCCGATGTGCGACATCTTACTGGCCCGGAAGGCCACTATCGACAAGTTCATCGGCGATGCGATCCTGGCCTTCTGGAATGCGCCGCTCGACGATCCGCAGCAATATGAAAACGCTGCCCGGTCGGCGTTGGCGATGCTGGCCCGCCTGGAACAGCTCAACGCCGAGATGCCAGCCCGCGCGGGCGAGCCCTGGCCGGATGCAGTCAAAATCGGCATCGGCCTCAATGCCGGGCCGTGCTGTGTCGGCAATATGGGCTCGGCGCAGCGGCTGTCGTACTCGCTGATCGGCGATACCGTGAACCTCGCCTCGCGGATCGAGGGGCTGACCAAGTTCTATGGTATCGAGATCGCCATGGGCAGCGCGCTCCGCCAGCAGCTTCCCGGTTTCGCTTGCGTGGTCGTCGATCTGGTGCGGGTCGTCGGCCGCGACGCGCCCGAGGAGATTTCGGCGCTGATCGGCGACGAGCAGCTTGCGCAGGATCCGGCTTTCCAGCGCTTCGCTGCGGCCCATCATGCGATGCTGGCGGCTTACCGCACAAAGGACTGGGAAACCGCCGGCCGGTGGCTTGACGAAAGCGCTGATTCCGCGAGAGAGTTTGGCCTCGGCAAGGTTCATGCTATTTACCGGGAGCGGTTCGCCACGCTGACGCAGTCGCCGCCAGACGGCGACTGGGATGGGGTCTTTACGGCTACTGAGAAATAGCGGAGGACGAGCAGTGAGCGGTCGATGATGCAGACAGCGGCAATGCGGCGGAAGGAATGGCGGGGCCGCGATGCCCTGCGTTTGTTCGCATTGCCGATCATGCTGCTCGTCGCGCTCTGGCTGCACTCTTCCTCCGCCGGTGCGGCAGGCCAGGGCGCGCGCTACGAAGGTGTCGCATCCTGCGCCGGATCGACCTGCCACGGCCGCACCGAGGGTGACGGCAAGGTCGTTCGCCAGGATGAATTGCGCATCTGGCAGGAACCGTCGAACAAGAGCGG
>JANONQ010000575.1:0-2027 GCA_031420935.1 Novosphingobium sp.
CACGCCCCCGCGAGGGGGGCGACATTTCATCGGTAATGCCCGCCCCGGCGATGAGAGGTTTCTATCCACGCCCCCGCGAGGGGGGCGACTGTTCAACTCTAACATCTTGACTTGCCGGACAGAAGCGAATGCGTGGCGCGAACCTGTTGCATTTTTTCGTGCGCCGATGTTGCCAAAAGTCAGGACATGACGATGTTGAACGATATCAATTAGCTGCCAGGCGCGCGAACCTGACGGGGTTTCCAGTCATGCTACACGTTCGCGCATCCACTTTCGCCTATCCAATTGTTGCCAGCAGGCAAGTCCGGCGGCTTGCCGAAACCACCTGGTTTATACGATCAACGTGCCATTGAGGTCGACTGCGCCCTTGGCACCGGCATGCTCCACGCGCCGCTGCCAGTTTGCTCCGAGATAATAGAATCTGAGGCTGTCGCGCTTGGGATCGATGATCGCATTCAGCCTTGTTTTGAGCACGGTCCATTGGGCGGGATCGACCTCAATCTCGAACACCGAATATTGCACACGCTGGCCAAAATCACGGCAGGCCTTGGCGACGCGCCGCAGCCTTCCGGGCCCACCCGCCTCCGAGGTCGCAACATCGTAGGTCACAAGTACCATCATCGGCTGGCCTCCTCATTTCCAGAACCAGGGCGGATAGGCGTCGAGATCGCCGCGCAGATGGCGCGCCAGAAGCTGCGCCTGCAAATAGGGCACGAGCCCCAGCGGGGCAACTTCATCAAGAAACGGATGGCGGCGCTCTTCCTTCTTGCGCTCCTGCCAGGCGGTCAGCACCGTGCGTCTGGCCTCGTCGGTGAGGAACACCGCGCCACTGTCCTGGCGTTCGAAATCAGCTGCCCTCAGCTGGCGGCGGTTGACCAGCGACAGTGCGAGACGGTCGGCAAGGACAGGGCGAAGTTCTTCCATCAGATCGAGTGCAAGGCTTGGCCGTCCCGGCCGGTCGCGATGCAGGAACCCCACCGCCGGGTCGAGCCCGACAGTCTCGGCCGCAGCCCGGCAATCATGGGTCAACAACGTGTAGAGGAACGACAGCAGCGCATTGATCGGGTCGAGCGGTGGCCGCCGCGAGCGCGCCCTAAAACCCATCCCGGCATCGGGCGAGCGGATCAGGGCGTCGAACACGCCAAAATAGACCTGTGCCGCTTCTCCTTCGGCGCCGCGCAGTTCGTCGAGATCGAGTTCCGCGAGGCCGGCGCGCCGGAGAATGTGGGCGAGGCGGTCTATGGCAGCTTGCAGGGCAACGTCCGCATCCGGCTTTTCCGTCACCCCATCGCCGGCATTTCCGCCGCTACCATGATCGCGCAGCGCGCGCATCAGCACGCTGCGCTGATTGGCGATCTTTCCAGTGACGATTCCGCGAACGATCTCGATCGGCGCGTCCGAGGCGCGATATTGCGCCCGCCGCAGCAGCACATTGCCGGTGACCGGTCCCTCGATCCGGGCCTGGAAGCGCCCGATGCGGTCCAGCAGCACTATGGTGATGCCACCCGCCGCACACGCTTGCATCAGGGCAGGCGAGACATAAATCGCTCCGAATACAACGAGCGATGCCATCATGTGCAGCGGCACGCGCGCCCGCTCAACTCCCTCCACGTCGGCGACGAGGTTTTCGCCGTCCTTGCGCAGTGCGGCACCCAGCGTGGTGATATAGACGGTGTTCAACAGGTGTTTCATGGATCGTCTGCCCCATCAAGCAGGGTGGAGACCATCCGCTCGCGCCAGGCGCGCGCCGAGCGGGCACCGGCTTTTGGGCGGCACTGCTCGATCAGCGAGCAGGCGCCGCATTTGCGTAGCCGATACTCGGCCGGCGGCGTCAGGCGTGTGGCGAAAAGATCGCGCAGCTGCGCCGCTGTTGCTTCAGTGAGGGCGCGCAATGCCGCGTCAAAGGGCACGGCGACCCGCCGCTTGGTTTCCGCATAGAAGAGTGCCCCCTCCGGCACCGCGCAGCCGAACATCTCTTCCAAGCACAGGCCTTGCGCACAAAGCTGCACCTCATCGGCGCGATGCAG
>JANONQ010000576.1:0-6689 GCA_031420935.1 Novosphingobium sp.
GCCAGTCTGTTTTCGGCAGCCAGGCCATCTGCGAATATCTGGATGCCACATCGCGCGCCCGCAAAATGTATCCTGAACCGGGGCCAAAGCGGTGGGACGCGCTGTGCCGCTTGTCGCTGTCAGATTCGATCTTTGAAAGCACCGTCCAAATGGTGATGGAGCAATGGAAGCCGCGCGAGCAGTGGAACATGGGGCTGTTCGAATGGCTCTGGCCAAAATTCATCGCCGGACTCGATTCGCTGGAACGCGATGCGGTGCGCGGTTGGGACACGTTCGATGTCGGCCATGCCGCGATGCTCCATGCGATCAGCTATCTGGGCTTCCGCGCCGAATTTTATGAGGCCAAGGACCCCATCCACCCTACTTTCAACTGGCGCGAGGGCCGCCCTGCACTTTCTGCGTGGTTTGACGAGGCGGCGCAGCGCCCATCGGTCCAGTCGCACTATAACAAGCCGTTCGAGGGCAATGACAGCGCCGCCACCTGTCAGGCAGCCGTTGCCGCCTGCCTCGCGCTGCGCGGAGCATAAGGCGCATGATCGACCTTTATTACTGGCCGACGCCAAACGGGCACAAAGTCTCCGTCGCGCTCGAGGAAATGGGCCTCGCCTATACGGTAAAGCCGGTCAACATCCTTGGCGGAGAGCAGCACACGGCGGATTTTGCCGCTCTCAGCCCAAACACCCGCATCCCGGCCATCGTCGATCATGATGGCCCGGGCGGCGCCGCGCACACCGTGTTCGAATCCGGCGCGATCCTGATGTACCTCGCTGAAAAGTCGGGCCGCTTCTGGCCCGCCGACGCGGCCGAGCGGTCAACCGTCTTGCAGTGGCTGTTCTTCCAGTGCGCCAATATCGGCCCGATGTTCGGCCAATGCGGCCACTTTCGCGGCTATGCGCCCGAACGGATCGAATATGGCATCAACCGCTACTGCGGAGAGACCGTGAAGCTCTATGGCGTGATCGACAGGGTGCTGGGCCAGCGGGCCTATCTGGCAGGCGCGGACTATTCGATCGCCGATATGGCGACATATCCATGGTGTCCCCCCAATATCCGCGCGCTTCACGCCATCGAGATCGAAGATTTTCCCAATGTGAAGCGCTGGGCTGCCGAGATCGAGAGCAGGCCGGCGGTGAAGCGCGGGATGACGGTTCTCGCCGATGTAATGAAGATCGGCAATCCGGACGAGGCCGCGCGCGCCGCCCTGTTTGGCAAATAATAGCATTCGCCTTGCCCGGTCCCGGACCGGGCAAAACCCGCAAAAGACCAACCAGAAAGAGGAGTGCGACATGACCGAATGGCACGAAGCGGGAGCGGGGCAAACTGCGCTGCCTTATCCCTTCTACATAGACATTGTGACGAAGCGCTATTTCGACGGGGTCGATAACAAGAACCTCGCGCAAGTGCTCGATTGCTTCACCGAGGATGCGATCCTCACCGAGGTCACCTCCAGAACCATCCATGACGGCAAGGCCGCGATCTCGGCCATGTTCACACGGCTGTTCAGCGACTTTTCGTCGATCTGGCATGGCAATTTTGTCCATACCGCCGATCCTGAAAGCAATTCAGTCTGCTCGCAATTTACCGTGCTGATCACGCCGCATGGCGGCGACGAGCTGCGCTATGAAAACTGCAATCGCTTTTATCTGAAGGGTGAAAAGTTCCACCGCGTCTATGTCTACATGAGCGGCGACAACTTGCTTAAGGAGGGGGACGCCTGATGCAATATGAACCACACCTCGACCGCGCCGCGCTGATCGACCTTGCTACCATGCGCTATTTCGGCAGCGTCGACCGCAAGGACATGGCGGCAACGCTGGACTGTTTCCACGATGGAGCGCTGCTTTGCGTCCAGACCGAATTTACCCGCCACGCGGGCAAAGCTGCGATCGGGAAGATGTTCGAAGGCTTCTTCAGTGCCTATTCCAGCATCGTGCACAAGGACTTTGTCTGCACCGTCGATGAAAAAAACGGGCGCATCACCGCCAGTTTCGAAGCGGTTCTGACCGCCGATGACGGCAGCGTCACGCGGTTGTTCAACACCAATTTCTGGCGCATCCGCGATGGCAAGTTCCAGGAAGTCTACGTCTATTTCAGCGGGGCTAACGTCCTGGTTTGATGGACATCAGGGAGCGGCGATAATGAATTATGATCCCGGAAAACCGCCGCTCCTCGGTCGCACCGCGCTCATTTCGGGCAGCTCATCGGGGATCGGGGCGGACGTCGCGCTGGCCTTCGCCCGCGCCGGGGCTTCGTGCGTGATCGTCAACTATCCCGCCGAAGCGGATGCCGCGGCGGCCGAGGCTGTAGCCGACAAGGTCCGCAGCCTCGGCGCGCAGGCAATGGCAGTGTGCGCCGATGTTGCCGATGAGGGCGAAGTTGCCAGCCTTGTCGCCGCCGCTCTGGCTGCTGCCGGGCGGATCGACATTCTGGTCAACAATGCCGGGATCGCCCACGGCGAGACGGTCGAGGAGCTGCCGGTCGCCACGTGGGACCGGGTGATCGGCGTCCATCTGCGCGGCACCTTCCTGCTGACCCGCGCGGTGCTGCCCGGCATGTATGCCGCAGGTTTTGGCCGGATCATCAACACTGCCTCGCAGCTTGCCTACAAGGGAGCGCCGGGGCTGGCGGCATACACCGCGGCCAAGGGCGGCATCATCTCCTTCACCCGCTCGCTGGCGCTCGAAATCGGCAGCCGCGACGTGCGGGTCAATTGCGTCGCCGCAGGCGCAACCCGGACCGCCCTCCTCAATGCCGTCCCGCCCGATGTGCTCGAGGCAATCCGCGCAGGGATTCCGGTCGGGCATCTCGCCGAAATAGAC
Source organism: Novosphingobium sp. (assembly GCA_031420935.1). Lineage (GTDB taxonomy): Bacteria > Pseudomonadota > Alphaproteobacteria > Sphingomonadales > Sphingomonadaceae > Novosphingobium. The sequence goes on from JANONQ010000576.1 coordinate 2,820, forward strand.
GACATCGTGCCGTCATACGTCATGCTCGCCAGTGCCGCCGGGCGGCATTTCCAAGGCCAATGCCTCAGCCCAAACGGCGGCGATCACTTCCTTTAGAGCGGCCCCTCTCTACTCCCCAGCTAGGCCGCAAGTTGCCAAGTCCGCTCCCGGGGCCAGCGCTGCGGATTCAGCGTGCAATCAACCGGTCTTTTCCACCTCATCAATCACAGCGGCATAGGGCTGCGTATCGGCCGCGCGCTGTTCCAGTTCTTCGCGCTCCTGATGAATGATCCGCAGCACCGTATCGAGATAGCTGTCGCGCCAGGCATCCCGTGCGGCCCGCACCGCCGCATCGGGCAAAAAGGCATCGACCGCAGCGCGCGTAGGCGCTTGGCCCGCTTCGGCCAACCGCTCGATGCTGTCGATGCGGTCGCGCAACACCGCAACCTCGCCAGCAAGCGCCAGCGTGATTGCAAGTGTCTTATCAATGGCGGGATCGGCGAAGTATTGGGGCCGCTCGCCGCGCGCCTTTTCTGCAGGGTAATCCGCGTTGCGGAAAACGGTCGGGATCGCATTGGCCATTTCGATACCGCCCTCTTCGACACAGACTTCGGCGGCGAGACCGGTATGCTCCGACGCCACGACTTCGGTGAGCGCATGAGGGTCATGTGAAGCGAATAGCGCACGTCCTTGAGGATCTTCTTCCCGCCAAACGCCACACGCACCGCATTTTTAAGGCCCTTGAGCCTGCCCTTGCGCGCGATCTTGCCTACCAGCGACAGCCCTTCTTCGAAGGTGATCCCCTGATTTTCAAATCCGGCGTTGTAGTAAGGTTCAAACCCATAGCACTTCGACGCAATGCCTAGCCGCTGGTATAGCTCATCCCGCCGCCGCGCGGCACCACGGCAAATCCTGCGCGCGTGGCAACACCAACTGCATCGGCCAAGGCTTCGACGTTTGCTGGCTGAACCGGGCCATGCAGCGAATGCATGGCCCGGTTTTTAGTTTATAATCAACCTTAGAACTTAAACGTACCCTCAATACCGATAGTGCGCAGCGCGCCGGGGGCAACAAAGGCGCCGCCGAATTCCGGAGCGACGATCACTTCAGCAAGGAACCGCTTCTTGGTAGCATTGTTGGCGAAAGCCACCAGCGACCAGTGATCGCCCTTGAACCCGCCGCGCAGGTTCAGGATGCCAAAAGCATCGCGCCTGCTATTGGTGTAGTTCGCGCCCAGACCGAAAATGGTCGGGACATCGTTGTTCTGGACAGTGTGGAAGAACGTCGGACCGGTGATGCGATAATCGGCGCGCAGGAGCAGGCCGAACGTATCGGTGATCGGACCATCATACTGAGCACCAACATTGATGGTGTACTTCGATGTTGCGGGCGCTTCGTTGCCGACGGTGTAGGGACGTGCCGAGTTCCGCTTGATTTCGCTGTCCGTATAGTTGGCCGAACCAAACACGGTAAAGTTGTTCATCACCCGGGCATTGAACGAGCCTTCGATACCCTTGAACGTCACCTTGTCGATGTTGGAAACAACGCGCAACAGGCCGAACGGACCGACGAAGAATTCGAAGAACTGCGAGTCCTTCACATCGGTGTAGTAACCGGCGAGTTCGAAGGATATGCCCGGCGCAACCGAGCCCTTCAGACCGACTTCAAAGGCGCTCGACGTTTCCTTGCGGTAGTCGTCGAAAACCGAGAGGCCCGCGCCAATTCCCGCATTGAAGAAACCGTTGACGATGGCCGCAGAGCCAGCGTTGTTGAAGCCGCCGGTCTTGAAGCCGATGCCCCAGTTTGCGAACACGCTTATGTCATCGGTCGCTGCATAGCTGAGCGAGATCTTCGGCTGGATCTGCTTGAAGGTAGCATTGCGCGGGAGCAACACGCCGCTCGGGTTATAGGCCGGATCCAGACCTGGGTTGAGGAAATAATTGGCAGGGGTAGTGGCGGTCCCGTTCGGGTTGCCGGTCAATACGTTGCCAACCCAGCGCGTGAGACGGCCAGTCGGGATGCTGTTCTCAGTGCTGCGCTGTTCAATGTCATAGCGCACCGCAGCGCTCAGCTTCAGCCGTTCGGTGGGCTTGTACTCGAGCGAGCCGAACAGCGCGTAGACGTTGGTCTTGAAACTGTCCTGAGCCAAAGCTTCGGTGCGATTGCGGGGATCGGTGGTGTAGCATTGGCGAATTACACCTCGGCCTGTGTCTACGCCCAAATTGCTGCAGTTGAACCGATCAATGTTGAGGTAATAGCCCCCCAATGACCAGCCGATGCCGCCCCCAGTGTCGCCAGACAGGCGAAGCTCAGCCGAGATATCCTTCTGGTCGCGCTGCTGATACTGCGAACCATCGCACGTGACCGGCGAATACGGATTGAGGAACACGTTCGGGTTGCCGACATCGACGCCAAACGGCGCCTGAACCGGGAAGCCCCTGAGCGCAGCGGCGGTGGACAAGCAGCTTGGCTCGGCATTGAAGAAACCGAAGGTGCCGCTCGTGCCGTCTGCATAGAAGTCGTTTTTGGTGTTGTTGTAGGCGACATAGCCAGCCAGCTCGATGTCATCCGTCAGCTTTTGAACAAGGCGGACCGAAGCTTCGAACGACTGCTGGTTGTTTTCCGGGTCGATGTTGCGCGTGAAGAGGAAGTCGTGATCGTTGGCATCGATATTGAATACCGGTGCGTTAAACGCGGCGGCAAGGCCCGGCAGCTGAAAGATGGCGTTAAAGGCGATCGCGGAACCCTTGAGCTTGCTGTAGCGGGCCTTGATATCGATCTCAGTGTCGGCGCTGGGCGTGAAAAGCAGGCGGCCGTTTATGTTGAAGCGCTTGTTGTCATCAACCGAAGCGCCAATGCCCCTGCTGCCCGGATACGTACTGCCATTCAGCGGGTTGGTCTGGAAAACATCACGGTAGAAGCCGTCGGTGGTGGCATATTCGCCATTAATCACAAAGCCCAGATTGGGGCCAAGCGGACCGCTGATCACGGCCGCTCCGGCAAAGGTATTATTGTTGGCGGCCGAAATGCGGCCCGAAACTTCAAGCTCTGTGCCCGGTTTCTTCGTGGTGATCACGATGGCGCCAGCAACCGCACTGCGGCCATAGTAAGCGCCCTGCGGACCTTTGAGGATTTCGATCTGGGTTAGCGCACCCTGATCTTGCGCCAGCAGCGCGGTATTCGACTTCAGCACGCCATCGACGACAAGCGCGACGTTGTTCTCGCCGTCGCGTGCGCCGTTGATGCCGCGGATGGAGATCTGGGTGTCGCCAGCTTCGACCACGCCAGCGACGATGGTGACGCCGGGCGTGAGCTGAACGTAATCAGCGGCGACGCGGGCGCCGGTGTTGGCGATGGCGCCTTCAGTGATGACGGTGACCGATGCGGGCACGTCCCTTAGCTTTTCATCCTGGCGACGCGCGGTCACGATGATTTCTTCGGAGCCTGCGGCGGGCTCTGCTGCGGACTGCGCGAATGCGGACATCGGCAGCAGCGCGGATGCGGCGACTGAACTCATGATCAAAAATTTGGTGATGCTCATTTTTACCCCCTGTTTGTCGCTAACTTATCTAACTTCGCGCCTGGCGATCTTCGCGATGGCATCAAGCGCTCCCTTTGCGAATTCCAGGATCGTTGCCAACTTCCGGAAAAGGAAAGGCTTTTTTGCTGTGGGAAAGCCCGAGCTGCACCAGCAGCTCAGCTTGCTTATATGCAATCAATCCAGGGTTGATCACCGGGATCGGCAGGTTCTCAGAAAGCCAGCGCGCCGACTGGTGCATCGTGGTCGAACCCAGCACGATCACGTCTGCGCCATCTTCGGCAATGGCGGCCTCCGCCTCAGCCTTCAGCTTGGCAAAGATCACTTCTTCCTTGCCGGCGAGCAGCTCTGCC
>JANONQ010000577.1:0-1834 GCA_031420935.1 Novosphingobium sp.
GAATAGAAGATCTTGTCCTGATCGGCGACGCCCACGGTCATCGCGTTGACCAGGATATTGCCGTCATAGGCCGGGTGGAAATTGGTCTCGCCGCCGACCGTGGGCACGCCCACGCAATTGCCGTAACCGCCGATCCCGGCAACCACGCCCTGCACCAAATGCTTCATCTTGGGATGATCGGGGCTGCCGAAGCGCAGCGCGTTGAGGTTGGCGACCGGCCGCGCGCCCATGGTGAAAACGTCGCGCAGGATACCGCCGACCCCGGTCGCCGCGCCCTGAAAGGGCTCAATGTAGCTCGGATGGTTGTGGCTCTCCATCTTGAAAATGCAGGCCTGCCGGACACCGTTGGGCCCTTCGCCGATATCGATCACCCCGGCATTCTCACCGGGTCCGCAGATCACCCAGGGGGCCTCGGTGGGCAGCTTCTTCAGATGAATGCGGCTCGATTTGTACGAACAATGCTCCGACCACATCACCGAGAAGATACCGAGCTCCACCAAATTTGGCTCGCGCCCAAGCGCATGCAAGACATGCGCATATTCCTCTAAAGAAAGACCATGGGCGGCGACGGTTTCGGGGGTGATTCCAGACATGCGCCGCGCACTTAGCCGTCCGGTGCGCTGGACGCCAGACCAAAGCGCGATATGGCATTGGTTGGTCGATGCGGCACTGCGGAACAATATGTTCTGCAGGTTGTTATTTGGCCGGGGGCCCTTTGCAGGCGCGAATAGCGCGCTCTCCCGAAGTTCAATTCAGAATGGAGATGGCAAATGACTACTTCAGCCGACTTCCTGATCAATCCGGCGGCTCCCGAACGAGACTTTCTGGCGACGACCCGGCGGGACATGTTCCTGCGCGGTTCAATGCTGATTACGGCCGCCGTCGTCGCAACGCCGCTCGTGGCTGCCTGCGCCCGCGCCGACGACGACGCTGCGGCCAAGCCGAGCGGCGCGAAGCCGGGAACAGCGCTCTACGACCGGCTTGGCGGTATCTTCGCTATCGCCGCGGTCATCGATTACTTCAGCGACGAAGTGATCAAGGATCCGGTGGCCGGCGCGCAATCGAAGAATCCGGCGCTGCGCGAATGGCACACGAAAAGCCTGGACCGTCTGCCCGGCTTGAAATTCATGCGCACGCTGTGGGTTGCCTCGGTTTCCGGCGGGCCATACCAATACACGCCGGTACGGCCCGGAGCCACGAATCTCGGACTTGAGGAAGCGCATCGCAGTCTGAAGATTTCGGGTGAAGAATTTGACGCCGTGGCCGGTGTCCTGTCGCGGTCGCTCGACCATTTCAAGGTTCCGGCAAAGGAAAAGTCCGAAGTTCTCGCCGCTTTTGCCGCGCACAAGGACGAAGTTACCACGGGGTCAAAAGCCAAGCAGTAGCCTTGCCCCCAGCAGGTCGCGTTAACAGCTCGGCTGCATCGGTGCGGTTCGTACGCGCGGCTACTCATTCCCGGCGAAATCGAGATTGCCCCGAATTGAGCCCGCTTCCAACTTGACCGTTGCGACGAGGGCGATCAAAGCTTCGGGGCCATGGCCGAAACCGCCCCAGATATTGCCGGAATGTCGTTTGAGGACGCGCTGCGCTCGCTGGAAGAGGTAGTGCGCAAGCTCGAAAGCGGCGAGGTGCCGCTCGACGATTCAATCGGCCTGTATGAGCGCGGCGAATCCCTGCGCAAGCACTGTCAGGGAAGGCTCGATGCAGCGCAGGCGCGAATCGAGAAGATCGTCGCCGGGCCGGACGGCGCCGCCACTGGCACCCGGCCGTTCGATGAACAGGTTAGCTGATTATGGCGCGGACCGGCCTCGCGGATGCTTTGCTGGCCGATGCC
>JANONQ010000578.1:0-3537 GCA_031420935.1 Novosphingobium sp.
GTGCCAGGCGTCGGCCCGCAGAGCCCGGCGGATAATGATTATCAGGGCGGCTTCGCCACGGCGCTGATGCTCAAGGATCTGAAGCTGGCGATGGCGGCGGCGCAGGATGCGGGTGCCGAAGTGCCGATGGGCGATCTGGCGGAGCGGCTCTACGCTGCGTTCAATGCGGACGGTAATGGCGGGCTGGATTTCTCGGCGATTATTCGGACGTTGTAGCGTACTTCTCCGTCCTGCATGCCGGAGCGGAATAGCAGATCACTCTGCCTGTCCGCGCGCGCCCAGAATGCCGGGCGCCAGTAGCAAGAGCAGCTTGGTGTCGATGGCATAGCCTGCCGCCCGCCAGCCGGCGACGGCCTCGGCGATGCCAGACAGGGCAACGCGGTGGACGGTAATGTTCTCGCCGGCAGTGCCGCCGCCTTCCCCGACGCGGGTGAGCCCGTGGGCCCGGAGCAGCGAATAGCTTTCGGTCACCATGCCGGGCGAGGACCAGAATTCGCCGAGCATCTCCATCCGCTCGGCCCGGTAGCCGGTTTCCTCTTCAAGCTCGCGCGCGGCGGCAGCGGTGTCTTCCTCGGCTTCGTCGCCATCGCCGATCAGCCCGGCGGGAAGTTCGATGCAGATGCGTCCCAGCGGTACGCGGTATTGTTCGACCAGCAGGACGTGATCGGCATCGTCGATGGCCAGGATCACGGCAGCGCGGATGCCCCGGGCGCGGCTTACATATTCCCACTTGCCCCGGGTCTTGGCGGTAATGAAACGGCCTTGCCACTCAATCTTCTCGGGTTCGTCCCGGTCATCCTGAGCTTGTCGAAGGGTCATACTTCGATCAGCCGGTTGGGTAGTTCGTTCTGGTCGCCGCTATCGCGCGGGAAATGTTCGGCGAGCACCAGGCCCACTTTTTCCACCGCCGCGATCATACCATCGGCCAGGCGGCCCTCGCGGATCGGACCGAGCATCGCCGCCATCGCCTCGCCCCAGACTTCTGGCGCGACCCTGCCGGCGATAGCCTCGTCGGCGACAATCTCGGCGCGGTGTTCAGCCATCGAGAGGTAGATCAGGATGCCGGTGCGGCCGGTGGTCCGCCGTTCGGCCCCGACCTTGAAGCAGGTGATGGCGCGGGCGCGGACGCGGGCGTGGCGGAGGGATCGCGGCACCAGAAACAGCCGCAGCGGCAGCCACAGTTGCAGCAGCCACATGCCGGCGAATTTGAGGCTCGCGACCAACAGGGCGACCGCGAAAATCTCACGGGCATGCCATTGCTGAACCCAGCCGCCGATCAGCCGGTCGTACAGGCCGAGATAAAAGTCGGGCGCGAGCGACAGCGCGGTCAGCGCCAGAAACGCGACGAAGGCGGACCATAGCAGCGCGATGTCGGCGTAGCTGTCGGACTGCCGGGTGACGATGGTGACGATCTCGCCGGCGCTGTTCGCCTCCGCCGCGCTTACAGCCGCCGAGACGCGCTGGTGGTCGGTTTCGCTGAGGGTTGGGCTGGTCATGTGCTCGCTCCTACCAGCTGCCCGAGCTGCCGCCGCCGCCGAAGCTGCCGCCGCCACCGGAAAAACCGCCGCCACCCCCGCCGAACCCGCCGCCACCGAAGCCGCCGCTCCCGCGCATGTGGCTCAACGCATCCCAGACCACGATCGGCCCCAGCCCGCTCGCATAGCGCCGCCCGCCGCGCTTGCGGCGCAGCATCGGCAGCACGAAGAAAAGGAGGAACGGGAACAGCCAGAAGATGGTCGAGAGGCCGGCATTGCCTTGAGATGCTGCCCTTGGTTTGGCCGCAGCGGCAATCTTGCGCGCCGCATCGTCAGGCAGGGTCAGCTGGCGGATGATCGCGTCCGTGCCGGCCTCGATACCGCCGGGCATGTCGCCGGCCTTGAAGCGCGGCACGACAGACTGATTGATGATCAGGGAGGACAAGCCATCGGTGAGTATGGCTTCCAGCCCGTAGCCGACCTCGATCCGCAATTTGCGCTCATTCGGCGCGACGATCAACAGCGCACCGTCGTTGCGTTCCTTGTCGCCAAGGCCCCAGGCGCGGCCCAACTGGTAGCCGTAGTCGGAAATTTCATAGCCTTGAAGGCTGGGCAGGGTGGCGATCACCAGCTGTCGGCGCGATTGGGTTTCGAGGGCGGCCAGCTTGCTGTCGAGCCGTGCCTCCATATCGGGCGGAATGATGTTGGCGCTATCGACCACCCGGCCGGTAAGTTTAGGGAATTGCTGCGCCAACGCGCCGCCCGGTACGGCAATTGCCACCGCCAGCAGCAACAGCACTCTCAGAGCGCGATGGCCGTCCCGGCCCAGCATGGACCCATTCCCGTCCGTCAGAGCTTGCCTTCAAGGCTGGGCGCGACTTCCGCGCCGGGGGTCACCGCCTGATAGGGCACCATCGGCTTGGCGCCGTAGATCACCTTGGCGGCGACAATTGCGGGGAAGGTGCGGATCGTCGTGTTGTAATTTTGCACCGCGCCATTGTAATCGCGCAGCGCCACGCGGATGCGGTTTTCCTGGCCTTCGAGCTGGCTCTGCAGCATCTGGTAATTGGTGATGCTCTTGATCTGCGGATAGGCCTCGACATTGGCCAGCAGCCGCCCAAACCCGCTGAGCGAGGTGGAAAGCTGGTTCTGTGCATCCTGGAATGCCTTCATTTTGGCCGGATCGGTAAGATCGCCGGGGCTGACCTGGATGCTGGTGGCCTTGGCGCGGGCTTCGACCACGCCGGTCAGGATCGCCTTTTCCTGCTCGGCCGCGCCCCTGGCGGTGGCGGCGAGGTTGGGGATGAGGTTGGCGCGTTCCTGGAACGCGGCCTGGACATCGGCCCATTTGGCCTTGGCGGCCTCCTCGGTGGTCGGCACGGTGTTGACGCCGCAGCCGGCAAGGCTGGTGGCAACGAGGGTGGCCAGAGCGAATTTGCCGAAACGGAGGGCGGGCGTGACAAACATCGGTTGGGTTTCCTATCTCGTGCCGGGCACTAGCCGAGCCGTGCGAATGTAGCGACCTGCCGCTCATGCGCAAGCTATGAGGCGGGGATTAGTAAGTAGGTCTTATTGCCAGTCTGCCGCTTGCCTGTCAGATAATATCGACTGTCGAACATTTGCAGGAGGCGGGAAGTCATGTTGCAGGAATTCAAAGCATTCATTGCGCGGGGAAATGTGCTTGATCTGGCGGTCGGTGTGATTATCGGTGCGGCATTCGGCAAGATCGTCTCGGCGCTGACCGACGACATACTTATGCCGCTGCTCGGCAAGGTTACTGGCGGCATGGACTTCACCAACCAGTTCGTGATGCTCGGCGCTGCGCCGGCGGACTACAAGGGTTCGATGACGGATTATGCCGCGCTGAAGGCTGCGGGGGTGCCGCTGCTGGGCTATGGCTCGTTCGTCACGGCCCTGATCGACTTCCTGATCATGGCTTTCGTCATTTTCATGATCGTGCGGCAGGCTAACCGGATGTTCCCGCCGACGGTGGTGGCCGGCCCGACCGAAATCGAACTGCTCGGCGAAATTCGCGATTCACTCAAAAGGCCCGGTTTGCCGG
>JANONQ010000579.1:0-7400 GCA_031420935.1 Novosphingobium sp.
ATTGACGATGCGGCCGATGTCGGCGACCGCGCTGAGCTTGTCGACCCGCACCCCGGTCTCGTCGCGCCGGGCGGTGGCGATCACGGCGATGCGGCCTTCCCCGATCACATGACAGGCCAGCCCCTGCCCGCTGGCATCGACCCCCCCGCCCCAATTTGCCAGCGTCGCGGCAGCTTGCAGGCATGCGACCAAGCGCGGTTCATGGCCCAGCATGGCGATGCGGAACGAGAGCGGCTCGCGCCGGCCGCGATACGCCAACTCGTCGATGAAGCTCTCGTTAAAGAAGGCGGTATAGCCATGGGCGTTGCCGCGCAGGCGCGCGGTTGGCAGGCCGATCGTCACCGGCACCTGGTCGACCGTCATGTCGGCAATGGCATAGGGCGGAACCGCGCCTTCCATCGCCAGCGCGTCGCTCTCGCCGGCGCTGTCGGCCATGGCGCTCCAGGCGGTCTGCCCACCGAACAGCCGGCGGCCAAACTCCTGCGTGCTCGCCGGCATGGCGAGCCGAGCGCGCCAACCCGTGAGGTCGCCTGCGGGGGAGACTTTCGCCGCCATCACTGCCGCGACCGGCGTGCGCGGCCAGCCGGCGAGGTGCTCCTGCCAGCGCGACCAGGTGAGCTGCACCGGCCGGCCGGTCTCGCGCGCGATCACTGCCGCCTCGATGGCGTGATCATGCTCAAGCCGCCGGTCGAAGCTGCCCCCTGCTGGCATTGGATAGAGCACGACGTCGCGCTCATCGACCCCAGCCGCCTCGGCAGCCGCGCGCCGGGCGGCTTCGGGCGCCTGGGTGGCGAGCCAGAGTTCCAGCTTGCCGCCGGACAGCCTGGCGGTGGCGCTGGCGGTCTCCAGCGTGGCGTGCAGCGCCGGGGCGACATCATAGCGCAGGGCGAGCGCATAGGGCCGCGCGGCCAGATTATCGCTGTCGCCGCTGGCGTAATGCGAGACAGCCTCACCGTGGCTCAGCCCTCTGTCCAGCGCCGCATCGATCATGGTGCTTTCGGCGCGTTGCTTGACATGGAACGTCGGAGCTATGGCCGCCAAGGCCCGTTCGGCCGCCCACCAGTCACTCGCTACCGCCGCCAGCCAGTGCTTGCCTTTGACCAGCGAGATCAGCCCGGAAATGCCTTTCGCCTTGGCCGCATCGAAGTTCGCCAACTCCGCCTCGCCGATCGGTCCGTGGCGGATCGCGGCATAAACCATGCCGGGCAGGCGGACGTCGCCGGCGAACAGGAAGCTGCCATCGACCTTGGCCGGCAGGTCGAGCCGGGGAAAGGCCAGCGGCGCGCCGGGAGGCGCATCGCTCGGCCGCTCGCGCGCCGGGGCGGGGCGCAGCACCGGGGGATCGGGCGGATCGAAACCGGCCGCCTCGGCCGCCAGCTCCCCGAACGACAGGCGGCGGCGGCCGTGCCGGATGAAGCCGCCCACCGCCTCGCACTCTTCCCAATGGACATTCCAGCGATCGGCCGCAGCCATGGCAAGGAGCGCCCGGACGCTCGCTGCCGCCGCGCGGGCAGGCGCTTCGTAGGCAGCGAGCGAGGTGCCGTCGGCGGTTGCCATGAAGCGGTTGTCCTGTGCCCAGCGGCGGGCGAGCGTATCGCTGGCGCCAAGCGCGAAGGCCAGCGGCATCGCCTGCTCTGCCCAGCGCGCGGCGAGCGGGAGATTGACGTAATGCGCGCTGACCGGCGCCGGCTCGACCGCGATCTGCCGCCAGTCTGCGCCCAGCTCCACCGCGACGATCTGCGGAATCAGCGTGGTAATCCCCTGCCCCATTTCCAGCTGCGGCACCGCGACGGTGACGACACCGCGCCTGTCCAGCTTGATCCAGGCATCGAAGGCGATCTCATCGCGGCCGGCGGTGAGCGGCAGCGGAAAATTGCGCGGGCGCAGCAGATAGCCGAGCGCGAGCCCGCCGCCGGCAAGCGCACCGATTGCGAATTGCCTGCGGGTGACTTGCACTATTTGGTCGATGACTTGTCCACCCTCGTCTGGAATGGATTGGAGTTGGAGTGGGGCAATCTCACTGATTGTCCAGCCAGGTTCCGACCCGCCGCGCAATCGCCGCGAAAGCCTCCGCCTGCGGGCCATCCCCGGCGGCTGGCGGCTTGCCGGCGTCGCTGTCCAGGCGGATCGCAAGGTGGAGTGGGATGCGGCCGAGGAAGGCGTGCCCCATCACCCCAGCCGCCGCTTCCACCCCGCCATGGCCGAATGGATCGCTGAGCTCGCCGCAATGCGGGCAGACATATCCCGCCATGTTCTCGACCAGGCCGATCACCGGAATCTCGGCCTGTTCGAACAGCTGAATGGCGCGGGTCGCGTCCATCAGCGCGAGGTCCTGCGGGGTTGAGACGATTACCGCGCCGGCCGGTTTGAAGCGCTGCATCATGGTCAGCTGGACGTCGCCGGTGCCGGGCGGCAGATCGACGATCAGCAGTTCGGTGTCGCCCCAATCGGCATCAATCAGCTGCGACAGCGCTTTGCCCGCCATCGGCCCCCGCCAGGCAATCGCCCGGCCGGGCTCGATGAGATGGCCCATCGACAGCACCGGAACCCCCCAGGGGCTCGGCACCGGCACCAGCTTCGTGCCGCGCGCTTCCGGCTGCTTGCCTTCATTGGCCAGCAGCCGCGGCAGCGACGGCCCGTATATATCGGCATCGACCAGGCCCACCTTGCGCCCCGCCCGCGACAGCGCGACCGCGAGATTGGCCGACAGCGTCGATTTGCCGACACCGCCCTTGCCCGAACCGACCACGACGATGCGCGGACGCCCGCCGCCGCCGGCCACCGTGCCGCCGCCGCGCTCCGCCGTCATCGCAACACGCACCTCGGAAACGCCTGGCTGGCGCGCCAAATTCTCCCTCACCGCCGCCTCCAGCCGCTCGCGTTCCATCCGGTCGAGGCCGGCGACATCCAGTACCAGTGTTGCGATACCTTCGATAAAGCGCAGCGATTCCAAGCGGTCCTTTGCCAGCGGCGGCAGCGCCTCCTGAAGTCGGTCGCTGTCGCTGGACTGGTCCATTTTCGCTCCTGAAGATCGTTCCAGCACCCTCGTTTCCGCGCGATCCATCGCGGAAAATCGGTGTCCACTTTTTCGCATCGCCCCCTAGCAGGGAAAAAGAGAGGGTGGGCACTGTTTTTGTTGCCCGCGCGTTCCTATAAGGGTCCGCATGACAACAATAGGCGATGCGATAGCGCGCGGGTTTCTTGCCATGGCAGGCCGGCGCAGCCCTTGGGGCGGCGGAAACAAGGGCGGACCGGAAGGTGGCGGCGAAGGCGGCGAGGCTGGGGCCGACGCGCCCGGACCCGACGATCCTTCGCCCGGGCCGCGCAACCCCTGGCTGCCGTCCGGTGATCAGCCCCCTCCGCGCCGTTCGGCCAGTATCGAAGACATCTTCCGCGCCAAACCAGGCGCGCGTCGCGGCGGCGGTGCGGGTGGCGGCGGCTTTCCGAACATCCCCCGGCGTCCCGACGGCAAGAGCTGGTTGCCGCTGATCTTGGGCGGCATCGCCATCCTGTGGCTGTTTTTCACCACAGCCCATATGATCGGCCCCAAGGAACAGGGCATCGTCACCACCTTCGGCAAATATTCGCGGACCATCGGCCCGGGTGTTTCGCTCACCCTGCCCTGGCCGATGCAGGCGGTGGATGTCACCGATGTCACCTCGATCCGGCGCGATTCGATTCCCGATGGCGAAACCGAAAAGCTGATGCTGACCAGCGACAAAAATCTGGTCGACCTCAGCTATCTGGTGCGCTGGACGATCAAGGATCTGCAGCTCTACAAATTCCGCCTCGAAGATCCGAACTCGACCATCACCGAAGTGGCCGAGGCGGCGATGCGCGCCACGGTCGCCGAAGTGCCGCTCAACGCAGTCATCGGCGGCACCGGGCGCGGCCAGATCGAACAGAACGTGCGCACCCGGATGCAGACCGTGCTCGACGCCTACCGGGCCGGCGTGCTGATCCAGGGCGTCGAGCTCAAAAAAGCCGATCCGCCGGAAAAGGTCGTCTCCGCCTTCCAGAACGTCAACGTCGCGCAGCAACAGGCGGAGCGCTTCCAGACCGAAGCCAGGGCCTGGGCCAGTCAGGTCGTCGCCATTGCTCAGGGCGAGGCGGCGGCGTTCGACAAGGTTTATGGCCAATACAAGCTGGCGCCGGACGTCACCAAGCGGCGGATGTATTATGAAACGATGGAGCGGGTTTTGCGCAACAATGACAAGGTCATCGTCGAATCGAACGGCGTCACCCCCTATCTGCCGCTGCAGGAACTGCGCAACCGAACGCAGCGGGCAGCAGCGCCGCCCGCTGCGGCAACGCCGACACCGGGAGGCCAGTGATGCTGCGCACAATGTGGCAGGATAATCGCCCAAGCCTTATCGCGATTGCAGCGCTGGTTTTTGTGGCATTCTCGAGCCTCGTGGTGGTGCCTGAAAACGAGCAGGCGGTCGTGGTCCGGCTTGGCGATCCCGCGCGGGTGATCAACCGCTTCCGTCCCGACGTCCCGTTCGGCGAGACTGGCGCAGGCCTTAGCTGGCGGATACCGTTCTTCGAGCGGCTAGTGCGGATCGACAAGCGCATCCTCTCGGTCGACATGCAGCCGCAGGAAGTGCTCTCGACCGATCAGCTGCGGCTGGCAGTCGATGCCTACGCGCGGTTTCGCATCATCGATCCGGTCAAGATGGTCCGCACCGCCGGCACCACCGACCGGGTCGCGGAGCAGCTCCAGCCGATCCTCACCTCGGTGCTGCGCCAGGAACTCGGCAAGCGCACGTTTCAGTCGCTGCTCACCGCCGACCGCGGCGCGGCCATGCTCAATATCCGCCGCAATCTCGATCGCGAGGCGCGCGAATATGGTGCTCAGGTGAGCGATGTGCGGATTAGACGCGCCGATCTTCCCGGCGGCGCTCAGGAAAGCACATTTGCTCGCATGCAGGCTACCCGCGAGCAGGAAGCAATCACGATCAGGGCAGAGGGCCAGCGGAACGCACAGATCATCCGCGCCGAAGCAGAGGCGCGGGCTGCCAACATCTATGCCACCGCGTTCAACAAGGACGCGCAGTTCTACGATTTCTACCGGGCGATGAAGAGTTATGACACGACCTTCGCCGATCCTCAGAACAAGTCGGCCAGCACCATCATCCTCTCGCCAGAAAATGACTATTTGCGGCAGTTCAAAGGGCGCTGAACGGCGATTGGCGCGCGGTGTTCAATTCCGGTTAAGCCTTGGAAGCTTGAAGCGGGGTGCTTACATGAAGGCGCGGCCTCGCGCCGCATTTGAAGGAAGCTCAAGGACGTGAAGCCCGTGCGATATGCTTATGGAGTCACCGCCGCCCTGCTGCTGGGCGGAGCCGCCCTGTCCCTCACCACCGGCATCCCCGCCGGCGCTCAGGTTGCGCAGAACGATTCGCAACAGATGCAGTCGGTTGTCCCGCGCGCCGGCGCGCCGGCGAGCTTTGCCGATCTAACCCAGCAATTGCAGCCCGCGGTCGTCAACATCTCGACTCGCCAGCGCGTGCGAGTGGCGAGCGCTAACCCGTTCGCCGGCACACCGTTCGAAGATCTGTTTGGCGGCGGCACCGGCCAGAGCCAGGGCCCTCAGACACGGGAAGCCCAGTCGCTCGGCTCCGGCTTCATCATCTCGCCCGATGGCTACGTGGTCACCAATAACCACGTCATTACCGCCGAAGGCCAGGGTGAGGTCCAATCGATCACCGTGACAATGCCCGACGGCACCGAATATCCGGCCAAACTGATCGGTCGCGACGCCGCGTCCGATCTCGCTGTGCTCAAGATCATCTCGACCAAGCCCCTGCCGTTCGTCCGCTTTGGCGATTCGCGCAGCGCCCGGGTTGGTGACTGGGTGATCGCCATCGGCAATCCCTTCGGCCTCGGCGGCTCGGTCACCTCGGGCATCATCTCGGCGGTTTACCGCAATACCGGCAGCGGCTCGGCCTATGACCGCTACCTGCAGACCGATGCCTCGATCAACCGCGGCAATTCTGGCGGTCCGATGTTCGACATGAAGGGGCAGGTGATCGGCATCAACAACGCGATCTTCTCGCCAACCGGCGGCAGCGTCGGTATCGGTTTCGCCATCCCCGCAGACATCGCCGCGCCGATCGTCGAACGGCTACGAGCCGGCCAGGTAATCGAGCGTGGCTATCTTGGGGTGCGCATCCAGCCGCTGAGCGAAGATCTGGCCGATTCGGTCGGCGTCCCGCACAACCGCGGTGAATTCGTCCAGACGGTCGAGCCCGGCAAGCCGGCTGCCCTCGCCGGGATCCAGTCGGGCGACGTCGTCCTCAAGGTCGCCGGGAAGGAAGTCGGCCGCGATCAGACTTTGTCCTACATCGTCGCCAATATCGCGCCGGGCGCTCGCATTCCGATCGAGCTCATTCGCGACGGCCGCCGCATGACGGTAACCGCAACAGTCGGCAAGCGACCGAGCGAAGAGGAACTCGCCCAGCAGACCTTCGACCCCAAGCCCAACCAGCCGGACGACCCGTTCAACACCCGCACGCCGCAGCGTGAGGGCGAAGGCCTGTCGGAGCGGGCGCTTGGCTTGTCGATGCTACCCCTGACGCCGCAGATCGCCCGTCAGCTCGGCTTTAGCGAAGATACCAAGGGGCTGGTGATCAACGCGGTCGATCCTTCGTCGGATTCGGGCACCAAGGGGCTGCAGCGCGGCGACGTCGTGCTTTCGGCCAATTACCAGACGATCACCACGGTGGCCGGTCTGGAACAGGCGCTCCGTGCCGCGAAGACCGCCAACCGCGCTGCCCTGCTGCTCCGCGTCCAGCGGCGCGGCCAGCCAGCGACCTATGTGCCGGTGCGGCTGCGCTGAAGTTGACCTTTCCCTCGAAATGACCCACCCCGACCCCTCCCGCAAGCGGGAGGGGCGCGAAGGGCCAAGCCAATTATTCGGCGGTACTGCTCACCGCCGGTAGGTCGCGACGTAGTTCGCCCTGTTACCGCTCATCCCCTGTCGCCTCGTCAAGAAACTCATCGTTGGCTGCCGCCGGCGGGTCGACCGGAATCAGGCCGCCGTTATCGTCAGGCCCCTGCATGCCCGGTGGCGGCTCACGGCCAGGCGAGCTTGACCCCTGCTCGTCCGGCGATTGCCCCGGCTCGATCAGGTTGCCGTTCTCATCGACGAAGGAATAATTGTCCGGGTCGCCGAAAATCACCTCATCGTCCGGCTCGAGTTGCCAGTCGGGCAGCTTCAGTTCGGTATCGAACTGTTCCACCGGCCGCGACGCTACCGCCACGCGCATATAGGCGGCAAACGCCCGCGCCGGGGCCGAGCCGCCCTGCAGGCCGGGCACCGCCCGGGCATCATCGCGCCCCATCCACACACCGGTGGTGATGCCGCTCGAAAAGCCGAGGAACCAGCCGTCCTTGTT
>JANONQ010000580.1:0-1609 GCA_031420935.1 Novosphingobium sp.
GGTCTGGTCTGGCGACACGCGGATCGCCAAATCCGGCCAACTGCTGCCCGCCGATGCGCCGCTCGAGGTGCGCGGCCGGGATCATCCCTGGGCGTCGCGCGGCGGCGTCAAGCTCGCGCATGCGCTGGATCATTTCGGTCTCGATCCGGCGGGAGTAACGGCGATGGACATCGGCAGCTCGACCGGCGGCTTCACCGACGTGCTGCTCAGCCGCGGCGCAACCCGGGTGTTCGCGGTCGATTCGGGCACCAACCAGCTCGCCTGGAAATTGCGGACCGATGCCCGCGTGACCGTGCTCGAGCAGACCAGCGCCCGAGTGCTCACGGGAGAGCTGATTGACGCCCCCTGCGGCTGGGTGGTGTGCGACGCCAGTTTCATCGGGCTTGCCAAGGTGCTGGAGGTACCGCTGCGGCTCGCCGCCGGGCAGTGCCAGCTGGTGGCCCTGATCAAACCGCAGTTCGAGGTGGGGCGCGGGGAGGTTGGCAAGGGCGGCGTGGTGCGCGATCCGGCGCTGCACGCGCGGGTCTGCACCGAAGTCCAAGCCTGGCTGGAGGGTCTCGGCTGGGCGGTGCAGGGGGTTGTCGAAAGCCCGATTACCGGGCCGGAAGGGAACGTCGAGTTTCTGATAGCCGCGCGGCGCGGTTGATCGACCGGCGCGTTAGAAGGGAATGCGTATCCCGGCGCGAGGGAGCCGACGGCCTGTAATAGTCTCAACGTGGGGCATAGCCCTAAAACGCGGTGAGTTGCCACTTGTCTTGCACCTCGCCAATACGGCGCGATGGGGGCGACATGACTGATTCGAGGAACTCTGCCTGATGACCGAGCTTGCCTCTCGCGGACAATTGCGCGCCGGATTTCTCCGCTGGGCGCTGGTGCTGGTGCCGGGCGTCATTTTGCTCGGCTTCCTGTCGGGAGCGGTAGCGCAGAGCGGCCCGGGAAATCCGTGGTTCGATGGGCTGAGCAAGCCGGCGCTCTATCCGCCGCCGCAGCTGTTCGGCATCGTCTGGTCCGCGCTTTATGTGATGATGGGCGTAGCGCTGGCGATGGTCGTTGCGGCGCGCGGAGCCTGGGGGCGCGAACCGGCGATCATCGCCTTTGTGGTCCAATTGCTGCTCAACCTCGCCTGGACACCTTTGTTCTTCGGCGCGCACCAGATTACCGGCGCGCTTATCCTGATTGTCGTGCTCGATATTGCAGTGGTTGTCACCATTTGGCTGTTCTGGCGCGTGCGGCCCATCGCCGGCATGCTGCTGCTGCCCTATCTCGCCTGGATTCTGTTCGCGACGCTGCTGACCTGGCAATTCCTGGCCGCCAATCCCCGCGCCGACGGTCAGGAGACCGTGCGGCCGGTGACGCGGTTCGAGTTCTGAGCCTTGCCAATTTCGCTGTCGCAGCCCATTTGCCAGCGATGCAAAGTGAAAACCCCCTGCTCGCCGATTTCGTCAAGCTGATGAACGCCGCCGCCGGTACCCTCGCCGGCATGGGCCGCGAAGCGCGCGACGGCGCGCGCGAGCGCATGCGCGAGGCGATGGGCGGCCTCGATTTCGTCGCCCGCGAGGAGTTCGACGCGGTGAAAGCGATGGCGGCCAAGGCGCGCGAAGACAGCGCG
>JANONQ010000581.1:0-1845 GCA_031420935.1 Novosphingobium sp.
GCGGCGAGTTGCGCGTTGCCGGGCATTTACGGTTCGAGCGGATAGCGGTTCGCGGCAAATTCCTCCCCCCGTTTGCGGGAGGGGATAGGGGTCGGGATTGCAGCCCTCGGCACCTCACTCGCCGCCTGACCCACCCCCAAACCCTCCCGCAAGCGGGAGGGGAGATACCAGCCCACACAAATCCGATTGGCAAAGCCTCGCCTCCCGGGCCATAGGCTGAGCCATGGCCAAATTCGACTACGACCTCTTCACCATCGGTGCCGGTTCGGGCGGCGTGCGTGCCAGCCGGGTGGCGGCGGCGCACGGCGCGCGGGTCGCCGTTGCCGAGGAATACCGGATCGGCGGCACCTGCGTAATCCGCGGCTGCGTACCCAAGAAGCTGCTGGTTTATGGCTCGCAGTTCGCTGAGGAACTGAGCCACGCGGCGGGCTTTGGCTGGACGCTGGGAGAAATGACGTTCGACTGGGCCGCCTTGCGCGATTTCGTCGCGCGCGATGTCGACCGGCTGGAGAAGGCCTATACGGCGACGCTCGACAACAACCAGGTCGCGCATTTCCACGAGCGGGCGGTGGTCACCGGCCCGAATTCGCTGCGGCTTGCCGGCGGGCGCGAGATTACCGCCGGGCACATCCTGGTCGCGGTCGGCTCTTGGCCGGTGATGCCCGCATTCGCCGGCAGCGAGCATTGCATCACCTCCAACGAGGTGTTTCACTTGCCCGAATTGCCGCGCCGTGTGGTGATCCAGGGGGCGGGCTACATCGCCATGGAGTTTGCCGGCATCTTCAACGCGCTCGGCTGCGGGGTGACCGTGGTCAACCGCAGCGACCAGATTCTGCGCGGCTACGAAGAGGCGCTGCGCGACCGGTTGCTGCAGATCACCATGTCGCGCGGGATCGATTATCGCTTCAACAGTCCGATCGAGCGGGTGGAGAAGCAGGAAGATGGCGCATTTCGCGTCACCACCAAGGGCCACGATCCGGTAACCGCCGATGTTGTCCTGATCGCCACCGGCCGGCGGCCGAACACCGCCGGTCTCGGGCTGAACAGCGTTGGGATCGCTCTTGGCGCCAATGGCGAAATCCCGGTCGACGAATACAGCCGCACCGCCTGCCCCAGTATCTATGCGGTCGGCGACGTGACCGACCGGGTGCAGCTTACCCCGGTCGCCATTCGCGAGGGCCAGGCCTTTGCCGATACGGTATTCGGCAACCGTCCGACGACTGTCGATCATGCCACCATCCCCTCGGCGGTGTTCTCGCAGCCGCCGCTTGCCGGGGTCGGGCTGACCGAGGCCGAGGCGCGCGGGCAGTTCCGCGAGATAAAGGTCTTCACCGCCGATTTCCGCCCGATGAAAAACATGTTTGCCGAGCGGGCCGAGCGGGGGCTCTACAAGCTGGTGGTCGACGCCGCGAGCGACCGCATGCTCGGCGTGCATATGATCGGCCCGGATGCGCCGGAAATCCTGCAGGCAGCGGCGATCGCGGTGAAGGCGGGGCTGACCAAGGCGGACTTTGACGCGACCGTGGCGCTGCACCCCTCGATGGCCGAAGAACTGGTACTGATGCGCTAGTTCCTTCGGTGATCCGTCATTAATCGCCCGGTTAAACCCTATTGACGCTGGGCCGCTGCCAGGCCTAGGCGCGCCCTGTTTACAAGGGGCGTGAGCATGTCAGCCAATATTGCCGAAATGGAACGGCGCCGCGACGCGGCCAAGCTGGGCGGCGGCCAGCAGCGGATCGACACGCAGCACGCCAAGGGCAAGCTGACCGCGCGCGAGCGGCTGGATATTCTGCTCGATGAAGGCAGCTTCGAAGAAACCGACATGTATGTCGAACACAATTGTGT
>JANONQ010000582.1:0-1980 GCA_031420935.1 Novosphingobium sp.
AACAGCTGCTTCAGATCATAGCCGGTATTGTTCTTGATCATGCGGTTCATCGAAGAAACCACCTGCCCGTCGGCCAGCACCACTTCGAGCCCGAGAACCTGCTCGCGCATCATGCCATACCGCAGCACGCGCATCCCGCCGGCGTTTGTCGCGGCGTTACCGCCAAGATGGCACGAACCGCGCCCGCCAAGGTCGAGCGGGAAATCCAGACCAAAGGGTTCAAGGTGATCCTGCAGCGCCGCAAGAATAACGCCGGCCTGCACCGTCGCGGTGCGGTTCAGCGCGTCGACCTCTTCGATACTGTTCATGCGCTCAAGCGAAAGCGCAATCTCGCCGGGCTTGGTGGAAACACCCCGCACCCAGCCCGACATGCCGCCATGCACAACGACCGGCTGTCCAGCCGCATGACACAACGCCATGATCTGCGAGACCTGTTCCGTCGTGCTGGGGCGCACGATCGCGTCGGCGCCGATTTCGGAGAGAAACAACCCCGGGTTGCGCGTGTGCAATTCCTCGCCGGTAAGGACGCCGCCATCGCCGACGATAGCGCGGAATTGTTCGATCACAAGCGCACCATGATGTCGTCGCCGCTGACCGAAACTTCGAAGCGCTCAAGCACTATGTCCGGATCCTCGTCACAAGCGCCAGTTCGCAGATTGTACGTCCAGCCGTGCCACGGGCAGATCACCTTATCGCCTTCGATCTCGCCTTCGTGGAGCGGGCCCTTGGCATGGGGACAACGACCATTGGTCGCAATCACGTCATCGCCAAGCGCGAATACAGCAATCGCCCGGCCTTTAACGACAGCCTTCATCGGGACGCCGGAGCGCAATGTCGCCAAGGATCCGACCCGGTGCAACCCGCTCATCGCGCCTTGAACCTGACAGGCAGGGTCTTTGGCCCACGCGCGAAGTAGGAGTCCATCCACTGGACTTCCGCATCGATTGCCCCAAGCGTCTCGAACCGGTCGAACAGCATCTCAAGCGCCGTTCTTGCCTCCATTCGCGAGAGGTACGACCCGAGGCAAAAATGCGGCCCCTGGCCGAACGACATGATTTCTTCAGGGTTTCGCTCGAGCACAAGGCTCTCCGAATCGGCAAACTTTCGTTCGTCATGGTTAGCCGAGCCGAGCAGCGGCAGAACCAGCGATCCGGCAGGAATAGGAACCCCGGCCAACTCGGTATCGCATGTTGTATGGCGGAATACCATTTGCACTGGTCCGTCAAAGCGCAACATCTCTTCGAGAAAGGCCGGAATTTTCGAATAGTCGGCGCGAATGGCGGCTTCCACGTCCGGATGCGTCCGCAAATGGGCAAAGATGATGCCAAGCAGGTTGGTTGTCGTCTCAACTCCGCCAATCAGCAGAAGGATGGCCATGTTGAGCACTTCGCTCTTCGTCAGGTGCTCGCCGTTCACTTCGGCTTCAATGAAGGCACTGATCAGGTCGCTGCCGCCTGGATTTGCCACCCGCTGATCATAGACTTCCTCGAAATAGGCACGGATCGCCTTGGTGCTTCGATCGATCTTCGCCAGCCGTTCCGGCGGGTAGGTCGAACGATTTCCGGCAGAGAGCAAATCATCGACCCAATGCTTGAAATCGAGCCGCTTCGCGCGGTCGACCCCCAGCACATCGGCGATAACGCTGACCGGAAAAAGCCCCGAAAATTCCCAGACAAAGTCGAATTCGCCCTCGGGCCCGTGCTTGGCGAAAATATCATCGATCAGCGTCCGGGATGTCTCGGCGATGTTGCCGCGCAGCGCCCCCACCCGGCTCGGCACGAACGCCTTGTTCGCAAGGCGCCGGATTCGCATATGCCCCGGCGGGTCGAGCGAGATCATCGGCGCCACTTCCGGCACGGGATCGTATTCGCCAAGCAAGGCTGGCCAAAATTGAGCGGAGGAGTATGTTTTTCCGTCACTCAGCAAGTAGGCGACATCCTCCCAGCGCGATACGGCGAAACCCTGCATCTGCTCAAGCCA
>JANONQ010000583.1:0-6827 GCA_031420935.1 Novosphingobium sp.
GCGACGCTGGCGGAATGCTTCGGCGTGGCTCTCGATATCCGCGATTATACCGAGCACGCGCTGGGCGCCGGCTCGGATGCGCGCGCTGCCGCCTTTGTCGAATGCACCGCAGCGGACGGCGCCGCGATCTGGGGCGTGGGCATCGATGAGGACGTGGCCACAGCGGGCGTGCGCGCCGTTCTCAGCGCCGCCAACGCTGCTTGGCGCTAAGCCAAGCCGACCCTGCCGCCCCGCCAGCCCCCGCTTGCGGCAGCCTGCCCCCGGCTGTAGAGGCGGCGCGACTTTACCTGACACCTTAATCCCCAGAGGAATCCGATGGCCGCGCAATACGCCTTCGTCATGAAGGACATGACCAAGACCTTCCCTGGCGCCCCCAAGCCGGTGCTGAGCAACATCAGCCTGCAGTTTTACCAAGGCTCCAAGATCGGCATCGTCGGCCCCAATGGCGCGGGCAAATCGACGCTGGTGAAGATCATGGCCGGGATCGACACCGAGTTTTCCGGCGAGGCCTGGCCGGGCGAGAACATCACCGTCGGCTATCTCGCGCAGGAGCCGCAGCTCGACCCCACCAAGACTGTGCTCGAAAACGTCAAGGACGGCGCGCGCGAGGCAGCCGATCTGGTCGACCGCTTCAACGCGATCAGCAACCTCATGGCCGATCCGCCCGAGGACGCCGATTTCGATGCGCTGATGGAGGAAATGGGCACGCTGCAGGAGAAGATCGACGCCGTCGACGGCTGGACGCTCGACAACCAGCTCGAGATCGCGATGGAGGCGCTGCGCTGTCCGCCCGGCGACTGGTCGGTCGAAAACCTGTCCGGCGGCGAGAAGCGCCGCATCGCGCTGACCCGCCTGCTGATCCAGAAGCCGGGCATCCTGCTGCTCGACGAGCCGACCAACCACCTCGATGCCGAAAGCGTCGAATGGCTGGAAAACCACCTCAAGGAATATGCCGGCGCGGTGCTGATGATCACCCACGATCGCTATTTCCTCGACAATGTCGTCGGCTGGATCCTCGAACTCGATCGCGGCAAGTACTTCCCCTACGAGGGCAATTATTCGACCTACCTCGAGAAAAAGGCCAAACGGCAGGATCAGGAAGGCCGCGAGGACGAGGGCCGCCAGAAAGCGATCAAGGACGAGCTGGAATGGATCCGGGCCGGCACCAAGGGCCGCCAGACCAAGAGCAAGGCGCGCATCAAGGCGTTCGATCAGCTGGTTGAATCAAGCGAGAAGCGCATTATCAACAAGGCGCAGATCGTCATCCAGGTGCCCGAGCGCCTCGGCGGCAAGGTTATCGAAGCCAAGGGCCTGTCCAAGGCATACGGCGACAAATTGCTGTTCGAGGATCTCTCGTTCCTGTTGCCGCCGGGCGGCATCGTCGGCGTGATCGGGCCGAACGGAGCCGGAAAATCCACCTTGTTCAAGCTGATTACCGGCAAGGAAAAGCCGGATGAGGGCGAGATCGCCATCGGCGAAACCGTGCGGCTCGGCTATGTCGACCAGAGCCGCGATCACCTCGACCCGTCCAAGAACGTCTGGGAGGAAATCTCGGAGGGCATGGACTACATGAAGGTCAACAAGCAGGACATGTCGACCCGGGCCTATGTCGGCGCGTTCAACTTCAAGGGCCAGGACCAGCAGAAGAACGTCGGCAAGCTATCCGGCGGCGAACGCAACCGCGTCCACATCGCCAAGATGCTCAAGACCGGCGGCAACGTCCTGCTGCTCGACGAACCGACCAACGACCTCGACGTTGAAACCCTGCGCGCGCTGGAAGAAGCCATCGAAAACTTTGCCGGCTGCGCGGTGGTTATTTCGCATGACCGGTTTTTCCTGGACCGGCTGGCGACGCACATTCTGGCGTTCGAGGGAAATTCGCACGTGGAATGGTTCGAGGGCAACTTCGGGGCCTATGAAGAGGACAAGCGGCGCAGGCTGGGCGACGCGGCGGATCGGCCGACCAGGCTGGCGTATAAGAAGCTGACGCGATAGATTTAGTTAGGTCGACACCGCGCTTTTATTGCGGGTGCTGGCAGGGCTTGATCCGGTGCTGGGAAAGAGCGAGGCTTGAGCCTGTCACAGGCCCGAAGTCGCCACCCCCAGCCCGGCAATCGTCACTGCCTCGATCCGCGTGCCCAGCCGTATTTCGCGCTTTTCACGGTAGCTCTTGGCGGCGGGGGACCATAGCTGGTGGATCACTTTGCCTTCCACATCGACCACCCAATATTCCGGCACGCCCGCTGCTGCATAGATGCGCTGCTTACGGCCAAGATCAGTTTTGATCGTGGTGTCCGACACTTCGACGATCAGCGCCACGGTTTCGAGGGGCACCACATGCGGACCTTTGTAGCTGGTCACGACGATGTCGGGTTCCGGCAAGGAATAGTCATTCACTCTAGTCGAAGCCTCGACAATCGGTCGCAGTTCTGAACCCATCCCCCTGAGCGTCAAGCTGAGTTCGACCGCCAGCTCAGTTTTGATTCGCGCATGACGGCTGTGTTGGGCGTTCATGTAAAAAATTTCACCCTCGATCAGTTCCGTCTTGGAATAATCCGCGAAGGCACCGTTGTCGTTGAGCAACAGGAAGTCATCGACACGAAGCCGGACCTTTTCGGGGCTGGTTACGTGGCGAAATGGCGTGTTCATGGCATAAGGCTATCACTTCGGTCAGAGTCCATCAAGCGGAGGTACCGTGTGGGGGCGAGGGTCTTGTGCGAGGCGGCTTCCTGCTGCGCCACCCACTCTGCCGAGCCAAGCGCGCGTCCGGTGCGCAGGCGCGCTTCGATCGCTTCGGCAAGCGCCTCTCACTCTGCTCCCACGCCCCAAATGACGCCTCGGGCGAGGCGGGCCATGACCGCCACGGCCAGCGAACCACAAGGCAGTGGTCAAATAGGTATACTGTCCCCGGAATTCGGATTGCAGTTCCTCGATGCCAGCAAGTTCATCGCGGGCTTTCTTGGCGACGAGTACCAGTTCGTCAACCTTGGCATGCAACGCCACGTCCCGGCGATGCGCGTCAGCTTCGCGCACATTCTGTTTAACGAGGGGCAGACAGAACCATTCAACCAACGCGGACCAGATGAGACTATGCGACGAAGCGAGGTGCTTTTTAATGGGATCATTATGAAAACCAGAGTATGCTTTTTGGGTTTCGGTACAGGAGGTTCACGATGGCCCACTTACAAAAGGTGACAATAAACGGGACCCGGTACACGGACACCATTTTTGTAGATTCAGACGGGGTGACACTGAACACTGTGTTCACTGGATACTCCCCTCATCAGATCGCCAGTGGGTTCATTCTGAAAGGCAATGCCGGTAATGATTCCATCACCGGCGGACTGGGACCGGATGATCTGTATGGCGGAGGCGGCAATGACAACTTGACGGGGGGCGCTGGCCTAGACCGTCTGTACGGCGGCGCTGGCAATGACACCCTTATAGATGCTTGGGACGGGGCATTCTTCGATGGTGGCCGCGGGATTGATCGACTCGATCTTAACGCCGAGACAGCCAACATTGGTGTGGACCTGGCGGGCAGCTCCATCTTTCTTACTTTGCATCAGGGCCTCGACGCGGACGGCTTCCTCATCGGAAACAGCACGGTGGTAGCGGGTACCCTGTTATCAGGCAGGGTGACGGGCATAGAGGACCTGACGACCGGCAGTGGCAATGACCTTCTCCTTGGCACGAATGGGGCCAACGTTCTGGACGGCGGCGGCGGTAATGATATAATTAACGGCCGCGCGGGAAACGACACGATCTTCGGCCAGTCCGGCACGGATCATATTTACGGAGGGGCGGGCGCTGATATTCTTTGGGGAGGTTTGGGTAACGATCTCTTTCCATTTTACTTCTTCACGGATTCTCGCGTTGGCGACGGGATCGACACGATCACGGACTGGAATTCGAGCGGTGATCGGATTGACCTTAAAGCCATAGACAGTAACCCAAGCGTTGCCGGCATTCAGGCCTGGGAGTTTATTGGGTCCAGTCCACCCACCACCGCTCCGTCAGCTACAGGAAACGGACAAGCGACGTTGACCTACAACGCGGCAGATGGCGTTACCGCCTTAAATCTCTACGCAAACGACGGGGATTTGTATGCTGATTTTACCTTAAACATCTTAGGCCAGCATCAAAATCCGGGGAATATGGTCGGGATTGTTGATTTTCTGCTCTAAGAATTTGATCCGATAAAGGTTGAGCGGTCGAGACTGATGTGACCCCAGAAGGTTGCAACCCCAACCGCAGATCACGCGCAATCGGCTTGATCGACTTGGAATTCCGGGCACAGTATACCTATTTCGCATTGTCGGGCGCCCTGCCCTTCTTGCGTCCCGGCTTTTGCGGGCGAGGCTCTTTGCAAGGCGGCTGTCCCACGAATTACCCGAATTACGAACCATTGCCATCCCGGGCCGTTTCGTCGCGACAAATATGAACAATCGCCATCATGTGCGGTTCACCTTCAGGTCAGCGCGGCTCGGCTACGCCTTCCGACAAGGTTGCCGCTCATTTCGCGGCGCATAGGAATGGAGAACGGCAATGGCCGGCGCTAACTTTCTGAAATCGAGCGGTTTGGCGGCACTTGCTGCCGGTCTTGCCATGGTTGCCTTGCCGGTCGAGGTGAGTGCCCAGGACAATCAGCGTGGCGGCTGGCGCGGCCATCAGAGCGGCGAGGGTGGTCACCGTCACGCCGGCGATGGCGGTGGTCGGCAAGGCCGCGATGGCGGCGAACGTCAGGGTCCGGCAGTATCCCAGCAACGCAGCGAGCGGGCCGAGCAAGCTCCGGCTCCGCAAGAGCGCCGAAATTGGGATGGCGGCGGCAGACGCGGCGGCGGGGAGGGATGGTCCGGTCGTGGCCAAGCGCAATCGGCTCCATCGGCGCAAATGCCGCAGATGCAGGCCCCACAGCAGCGCAACTGGTCGGGCCGAGAGCGGCAGGGCGGTGGCGGCGATGGCTGGTCCGGTCGCGGACGGGCGCAATCGGCTCCTCCGGCGCAAATGCCGCAGATGCAGGCTCCGCAGCAGCGCAGCTGGTCGGGTCGCGAGCGTTCGGGCGATGGCAGCGGCTGGACCGGACGCGGCTGGCGCGGACAGGCGCAAACTGCCACTCCCGTGACCCAGGCTCCGCAGCAGCGAAGCTGGTCGGGCCGTGAGCGTCATGGCGATGGCGGCGGCTGGACCGGACGCGGCTGGCGCGGACAGGCGCAGACGACTGCTCCAACACCGATGCCTCAGCGCCAGACGCGTGAACGCGACTGGTCGGGCGGCGACCGCAATTGGAGCGGCCGTAACCGCACGACCGATGGAAATCGCTGGCACGACGGAAATCGCCGGCATGATGGGAGCCGCACGCATAACGGGCATCGCACTCATGACGGACACCGCACCCATGATGGCACCCGGTTCCGCGAGACCTATCGCTCAGGCGACACCAACCGCTGGCGCGATGGCGATCGCTGGCGCGGCGGCAACCACTCTGGCTATCATAACAACCATCATAACTGGAGCCGCGACTGGCGCCGGGACGACCGCTACAACTGGTCCGGATATCGCCGCAGTCATCCGAATATCTACCGGATCGGCCGTTACTATTCGCCCTATCAGAATTATTCCTACCGGCGGCTGAGCATCGGCTTTTATCTCGACTCGCTGTTCTACAGCAATAATTACTGGATCAACGATCCTTGGCAGTACCGCCTGCCCGATGTCGACGGTCCTTACCGCTGGGTCCGCTATTACGACGATGCGCTGCTGGTCGATATCTACAGCGGCGAAGTGGTCGACGTGATCAACGACTTCTTCTGGTAGACCAAACGAAGTGTGTCGGTGAGTGGACCGGTGCCGGAGCCCCCGCGTGCAAACGCGGGGGCTCTTTCCGTTTTCGTTCACAGGAAACGGCGCGGCTGCGGCAAGTGTATTTTGGCTTGCTCGCACCGGGACTTCGGATAGGCATGCCGCAGCAATGTCCGGCAAAGTCCCGCCCAGAACGCGCAAGGCGCCAACCGCCGATCAAGGCACCATCGCCCGAGCAGGAACTGCGGTGCGCGCTCGGCTTGCTGGCGATCCGTCGGTGTACCGGGTGCCGGTCGAGGATGCGGAACTTTTTGCCGCCGTAGCCTTTCTCAGTCCGGCCGAATGTGTTCGGCTGATCGCGATGATCGACCAGGCGGCGCGGCCTTCGCCTACCTTCGAAAACGATGGAAACCAGCAGTATCGCACCAGCTACTCGGCGGATATCGACCGCAGCGACAGCTTCGTGCGGATGATCGAACGCCGGATGTGCGACCTGCTCGGTCTCGATGAAAGCTGGGGTGAAACCATTCAAGGGCAGCGCTACCTGCCGGGCCAGGAGTTCCAAGGGCATTATGACTGGTTCAACACGCAAGCCTCCTATTGGCCCACAGAGGTGAAACGCGGCGGCCAACGCTGCTGGACGGCGATGATCTATCTCAATGATGTCGAGGAAGGTGGCGGCACTCATTTCACCCGGCTGGGCATCAGCATTCCGCCGCAGGCCGGAATGCTGCTGGCGTGGAACAATGCGCTAACGGACGGCACCCAGAACCTGGACGCCATGCACGCCGGAACGCCGGTTAGCCGCGGGACGAAATACATCGTAACGAAATGGTTCAGGACGCGGCAATGGCGTTGAGGCGGGGCTACATGGCGCGCTTGACCGCCCGGCTGATACTTGCCGCCCTGCCCATGAGCACCCCGGCAGCATTTGCCGCACCGGCGTCGCCAAGCGCCAGCGCCCCGCAAGCCACGGAAGATTCCCGCCTCGACGAGATCTTCGCCGACGATGCCCGGCGCGACGA